>JBFESJ010000001.1:0-52216 GCA_041548585.1 Desulfobacterales bacterium
AACTAAAAATCCAGAAAAAATGTTTGTTGACTTATACCAATATGTTAAAATATTATTCATTTTATAATTATTCTATAACAAAGATAATTTTGCCCAACGTGAGTGACTGACAGACAATCCCCTCGATGGTGGCAAAAAACGCTCGCTATCGAGGGGATTGTCTGTCAGCGATACGATGTGCTTTTTCACATTCAATCTTTTACTGTTTTCATATTTAAATTTATATTCAAAATTATGGAGGATGAACCATGACCGAAAAGTTGAAGGCCGGCATCACCCATGAAATGGAACGAGAAACCACTGAAGACATGTCTGCACAAAAGGTCTATCCTCATGTGCCGAACGTTTACGCCACCAGGGCCATGGTCGGGCATATTGAAGAGGTATGTGCGGATCTGGTTCTTCCCTATCTCGGAGAGGGAGAGCAAACCGTCGGAACCGGTATGAAATTTAAACACATGGCAGCTACGCCTTTGGGGATGAAGGTTCGGTACAGTGCCAAGTTAGCGGAAGTCGACGGCCCCAAACTGACGTTTGAGGTGGAAGGCTTTGATGAGGTGGACAAGATTGGCGTCGCCACACACCAGCGTTTTATCATCAATGCTGAAAAGTTCAACAGCCGGGTTGCAAAAAAGGCAGAGAAAACAACGTGACCGGAAATCAGGGGTCAGGGATCGGGGTTCGGCAATAAAGGCTTAGGGCTTCATTTATTTTTGACATTTAATGAACCTGTTAATTGTCGATCTTAAATCGAAAATCTTCAATTACAATCAAGGGAGGTAGACCATGGCAGTGACGGATCCCATTCGCCAGCTGGATGCCATTCTGAGACCCAAAAGCGTGGCCGTTATCGGTGCCTCAACCAGCCCGGACAAAATGGGCCATGAAATTCTGAAAAACATCATCGACAGCGGCTTTGAGGGCGCTGTTTATCCCATCAACCCCAAGGCTGATGTTATTCTTGATCTTGCCTGTCACAAGAGCGTCAAGGACATTGCCAAACCACCGGACCTGGCTGTTATCATCATTCCGGCTCGATTTGTACCCCAGGCAGTTCAAGAATGCGGTGAAGCCGGTGTGAAGGGCGCGGTGATCATTACCGGCGGTTTCAGTGAGGCCGGCGAGGAAGGCGAACAGCTTCAGAATCAGGTCGTTGAAGCCGCGCAAAAATTCGGCGTTCGTATCATCGGGCCCAACTGCCAAGGCGTAAACAATCCCCATCACCCCCTGTGTGCGTCCTGGCCGCTGCTGACTTACCAGGGCAAGATCGCGCTCATTTCCCAGAGCGGTACCGTTGGCGCTGCCATGATGGACTGGCTGTCCGAGGATAAACTGGGGACTTCAAGCTTTGTCAGCATGGGCAATCGCGCCGATGTCGATGAAACCGACCTTATTGCCTATTTCAATCAGGACCCCAACACCGGGGTCATTGCTGCTTATATCGAAGGAATCAAACGTCCGGAACGATTCATTCAGGCGGTGGAGCAGCTTCAAAAGCCACTGGTGGTTCTAAAGTCCGGCCGTACACCCAAAGGGAAGGTGGCAGCCGAGTCCCACACCAAGGCTTTGGCCGGTGCTGATGCTATTTATGAATCCCTTTTTGCAAAATATAACATTTGCAGGGCCTATACGGCGGAAGCATTTTATGATTACACCAAGGCTCTGGCTTATCTCAAACCACCGAAGGGCAATCGTATTCTGTTTATCACCACATCCGGAGGTGCTGCTATTCTGGCAACGGATCAGGCCGAACAAGAAGGTTTAGACGTATCTCCGCTGCCCGAAGCGTTGGTGGAGGCCATAACGCCGCTTATTCCGGCCCATGCAATTAAGGCCAACCCCATTGATCTTACCGGAGATGCCACTGCTCAGATGTTCGGAGATGTTATTGAGGTCACCCGAAAGCACTACGACACCCTGGGGGTGATTTTTGGAGATCCGGTGGAAGATGCCTCCCGTGTCGTGACGCCCAATGCCAATGAGTTGATTATCTTTTATGGGGGGGCAGACGTCGAACGTTATGAACGTGAACGCATGCACCTTAAAGGAATTCCGGTTTTTCCCACTCCCGAAAGGGGAATAAAGGCACTGGCCCAGGTACTTGAGCGTAAAGCGTTGGATACACCACAGAATCCGACCCTGACTGTCCCGGCGGCCGGCCGCCAACTGCCGCTTCATCGGGCATTTTCACGCATCGCCGAACAAGGCTTGCCCTGTACCGAATTTGCCCTGGCGGACAGCCAAACCAGTGCCGTTCAGATTGCTCAGGAACAAGGATTCCCGGTAGCGCTTAAAATCAGCTCACCTGATATTCTACACAAGAGCGATGTCGGAGGGGTAGAGCTCGATCTAAATTCTGCTGAAGCCGTTGAAAAAGGCTACGATGCGTTGCTGTCGGCTGTGAAACGCAGCAATCCAAAAGCTCAGGTGGATGGCGTGTTGGTGAGCAAAATGGCGTCACCCGGATTGGAGGTCATTGTAGGAATGAACCGTGACCCGCAGTTCGGTCCGGTGATTCTTTTTGGCCTTGGCGGTATCATGGTGGAGATCTTTCAGGATGTGAGCCTCAGACTTCTTCCCTTGACAAAGGAAGAGGCCATGACCATGATACGGGAAATAAAAGGCTACAGGCTCATTGCCGGTTATCGCGGCAGGCCTGCAGTGGATGAACAGGCGTTGGCAGACTGTCTGTTAACTGTTGCCCGGCTGGCAGAAGGGTCTCCGGATATTATTGAGATCGATCTTAATCCGGTCTTCGCCTATCCGAACGGAATACAGGTGGCAGATGTCAGGATTATTGTAAAATAAAATCGTGTTACGATTTTATAAAACTCCCTCAGCATAGGCTGCGGGAGCAAATTGACGATTCAGCCGTCGTAGCTGAGCACTCAATCATTTGTAATAGAATAATGATATCGTTTAGATTTGTTTTGCCACAAAAAACAAAAAATTTACCATTAAGGAACGTAGATGAATGAATTTGATGGTCTTGTTTCAAGGCTCAAGAACAAGTACCCCATGTTGCAAAATTTTACCGATCGTACCTTTGGTGTGGAGATCGAATTTTTCGGGCTGAACTATGTGATAACACCATTGGACAATAGTATCATCAAACCCTACTGCATTTCATCCCGCGCTAAAGACGGGCGCCACATTTCAGATCTTTACAAGGATTACAATATAGTTCTTGGCAACAGCCGGGACACATGGCACTTTGAGCAAGATAGTTCCGTCAGAGGCAAAGGACACACCAGATGTGGTGCTGAACTGATCAGCCCGATTTTAAGCGGCATGGAAGGACTGGTGCAAGTCTTCAACGCTTTCCAATTTCTAAAAGCTATTGAAGGAATTGATATTGATGCAAGTTGTGGAATGCATGTTCATCACGGTGTTGACCCTTCCGCTTACAACTGCAAACAACTCCAGCAGCTTGTACACATCGTTCATCACTATGAAGATCTCTTTTACCTGCTTATCCCGGGAGAACGTCAGGATGCTGAAACCTGTCGGCCCATGGAAATTGACGTGAAAGCCTTCCTGGATGTCTGTGAAGGCGATGATGATGGCCGCAATTGCCGAATTAAAGATCTCTGGTATTCGCTTCAAAACCGTTACGACGAAACGTGTGGTGTGAATTCACGCTACGACAAGACCCGCTACCACGGTCTGAATCTGCACTCCTACTGGTATCGCTCTACCATTGAATTTCGCTATCACTCAGCCCTGCTGGTAAAAGCAGATGAGGCCATCCAATGGATCATCTTTACCCAGTTCCTTATTGAGTTGAGCCAGGATCACGTTCCGGATATCTATTACTATCCTGAAGCGAACAAATGGCTGGCAACCATCTATAAGATTTACAAAGAGTTCGGCTATCAGGAACGTATCAAGAAGGCGCCAGCTAGCGTAAATCGGTCTGTAAAACATATAAAATTGTTTAACTAATAAATATCAAAATAATTGATGTAATAAATCAAATTCATCTTCCAAAAGTATCCAATGTCGCTTACCAAAGAATT
Organism: Desulfobacterales bacterium; assembly: GCA_041548585.1. GTDB lineage: Bacteria > Desulfobacterota > Desulfobacteria > Desulfobacterales > UBA11574 > UBA11574. The sequence goes on from JBFESJ010000001.1 coordinate 4,020, forward strand.
TTTACAAGTTTATTATTATTAAATCGGCACATTATTTTGATAACGTTGTGAGCAGAAATTATAAGAAGCAGAGGCGACCATGTGTGACATTTTAGCCATCTCGGCGGGCTATAACTATACACCCAAAACGTATCTGCCCATCTTCGCGGAAAAGGGCAGTGAAAACATGAACGGCTGGGGTATCGGCTTTTTTCGCGAGGACCAGGCCCTGGTGGAAAGGTCCGAGGAGAAGGTATTCAGCGATCAACAAGTTCACGAAAGCTTCCAAAGACTCGCCCGGGTCATCGACAGCCGGATCATTATATCCCATGTCAACTGCCCGAAGAGCGGCGGTCACCACAGTGCGCAACTCCATCCCTTCAAGCTTACCTTTCTGGATCACGACTGGTTGTTTGCCCAGGTGGGCGTTGTTGAAAACATTAACGCATATCAAACCACAGGAACACCTCGGCTGGAAGTCGATGTCTACACGGCCAGGATTTTTGAATATTTAAGAGATCAACTGGTATTACTGAACCGCAAGAACCCGTACATCAGTGTATACATTGCGCTGCGTATTGCGATCCAAGAGCTTTTAGACGACTATCCCGGGAATTACACTTTTTTTCTTGCCAATGAATCGTTTCTCTTTGCCTTTTGTAACTTTCGACAGCTGATGATTCTCAAGGCGTCCGAAAGTATGGGAGATATTTTGCTGGTTACTTCCGTAAAGGAAGGGCTGAGTCGCACCGATTGGCACCCCATAACACCGGATCCTCAATCCCAAGGCGAGCTTCTGGTGATTGCCGGTCCGGATGTGTTGTACGCTGGTGATGTATAAGAAACAGGTGAAAATCAAAAAAATTATGCTAATCCTATTCTCCTGTCAAAAAAATGTGTGACCTTTTTGCCCTCTCTGCCAAGAAAGATTACTCTGCCCCTGAATTTTTGCCAGTTTTTGCAGTTCGGGCCAAAAAAAATATGGACGGATGGGGTATCGGTTATTTCCGCAAACACCATGCCTTGGTTGAAAAGTCGGCTGAACAGATTTTCCACTCAGGTCAGTTGCACGATAGTTTTCAAAGACTGGCCCGTGTCGTAAAGAGCAGAATTATCATTTGCCATCTCCGTTTTCGGACCAGCGGGCTTGTGGACGAGTGCCATGCCCATCCCTTTGTGCTAAAATTCGGCGGGCATGATTGGATATTCGCCCATAACGGCAAGGCACCGGCCATTGAATCTTACAGAAGTAGCGGCATTGCCATTGAAGATGCCATAAGCGATTCAGCCAGAGCGTTTGAATATCTCCGGGACCGTATGGAAAACCATCACAGGCATGATACAAAGCCTGAGGAGCTTTTCAATACCCTGTCAAACAGTATTTCGCAAATGATGGACCAGTATCCGGGTGAATACAATTTTTTACTCTCCAACGGGCATCTTTTATTTGCCTTCACCAACCATCGCCAGTTTATGCTTATGAAAGGAAGCAGAAAACTGAAAGGTGCCTTTTTGCTCACCACCCTAGCGCGTGGATTAACCAAAGAAAAGTGGCTGCGTGTGGCAAAAGCCACCAATCGTCGGGGACTGCTTCTTGCAATTTCAGGCAATGATGTTATTTTACACCAATCAATTTAATACCTGAATAAAGATAATAAAGATTCTCATCAATTTTCATGCGAGGATTCAGGTAACAAAAAACCGACCCAAACCCTAACGTTGCAAAAGTCGAGGGTGCTGCAGATCCGAGGCGTCAAGGGTGAAGCTGTAGTAATTTACCGCAAGCCCTTGACAACGGTGGATATGCGGTGCCATCGGCTTTCCCGTAGGGTAAATAACATGGCTGCTTTTCACTGATTTCAGGATGCCATCTGGAGTTCATTCCAGCAGAACAGTTAAAAAAGGTTGAATAGCTTGTAATTATAACTTTTAAACCCATTTTGTCATGTTATTTATGCAACTATAGGGTAAATAGAGCGTTTCCAATAGTGACATGCAGAGTTTACCATCAACATATGAAAAGCAATTAAAGGCGTTGTTTTTAGACAAATCCGAACGGGTTATCGACTTTCCAAAATGGCTCCTCTCAGAAGAATCCATTGAAAACTACCGGTCCATTTCAAAACTGGCCTTGGTTGAAATCGCCGGCCGGGACAGCATTGCCGCTGCAGTGAAATGGGTACAAGACCATAACTTCACGGATCTGTTACCCACTTACGCATATACCGGGACGGAATACGGCCCGTGGGACACCGTAAACCAAGCGCTTTTGCGGCTGAAGACTCGTTTGTCAAAGGTTCGGATTCATCCTTTAATTGTACTGGGCTCCCCGAACTTTTGGAAAGCACTCAACGGTGCCTTTATCAGTGAGCTGGTGTCAAGGTACGGTTTTTATACCCCCTGTATCGGCTGCCATTTGTATTTACATGCGGTTCGGATTCCTCTGGCGCTTTCACTGGGCAATGTTCCCATTATTTCCGGTGAACGTGAACGCCATAACGGTTCCGTAAAGATAAACCAGGTCTCCGAAGCGCTGAATTCATACAAAAAAATGTCAGAAACATTCGGTGTTCAGCTCCTGCTGCCGCTACGTAATATCGACCAGGGAAAAGAGATCGAAACGATCCTCAAAAGGAACTGGCATGAGGGAAAAGAGCAGCTCCATTGCTGTCTTTCGGGCAACTATCTCTCCATTGATGGTTCGGTTGAGATGAATAGGACACAGGTTGTGCGCTATCTCAATGACTTTGCAATACCCTGTACCAAAAAGATTATCCGGGAATATATATCCGGACAAATTCCAAATCATTTAAAAATCGCAAAACAAATCATACGAAATCTGAAATCCGCCGGGAGTGTTCAATGAAACCGAAAGTTGTTCTGTGTAACCTTTTCAATGATATAAAACAACTCAAAGCGTTTGCCCTCGATAATGACTTTTCAGGTGTAGACTGGTCTTTTGATTTGAAGAATCTGCCGGAAAGCCCTGCGGAAGAAACCCGATGGGTCGAACATTTGTTTATTTTAAATCCCCTTGAGATGCGTTACCATTGTCCTTTTATGAAAGTCGATCTCGGTCACGAGGATTCTTCCCAAGTCTTGTCGGCTTTGAAACTCTTCCAGCGTGTCATACGACTGGTTTCTAAAGCCGACGGCAAATTTTTGACCTTGCATGTGGGACTCGGTCATAATACCACGCGCATACTTTCGTGGGAAAGAACAATATCCAATTTGCGGGGCTTGGTTCAGTATGGTGCTGATCGCGGCGTGAGAGTATGTCTGGAGAACCTGGCCTGGGGATGGACCAGCAAACCCAATCTGTTTGAAAAGTTGATTCGGCGGACCGGCGCGGGGGTGACCTTTGATATCGGGCATGCACTTGCCTGCGAATCGGTCAGCAACCAATACTTTACGGCCGAAGATTTTGTTTCCCCCCATCCGGACCGAGTGTACAATGCCCATATCTACCATACCGAAATCACCGGGCAAGGACATGTCCCGCCCGATGAGATCGAAGACGTCAAAGAGCGCCTGGATACGCTGTGTAACATCGGGTGTTACTGGTGGGTCATCGAGCTAAAAAAGCCCCATCAATTGCTGAAGACAAAACAGATCATAGACAACTATATTGAAAAAACATTCACAATTAAATAGTATTTTGGAATCAACTAAAGGTGAGCAATGAAGGTTGTCCTCGTGCTTTTAGACGGATTGGGCGATCGTTCTTACAGCGTTCTGAACAATCAAACGCCCCTTGAAGCCGCAGACACCCCCAACCTGGATCGCCTGACCCAATTGGGCGGAAATGGCTTGTTTCACCCCTCGATCTCCGGTCAATGCCTTCCCAGTGAGACGGCTCATTTTTTGCTCTTTGGATACGATTTGAAAAATTTTCCGGGCCGTGCTCTATTTGAAGCTGTGGGCGAAGGGGTCCCTTTTGATGAGAATGATGTGCTGGTTTTAGCCCACCTTTCCGGTGTTGAATGGAAAAATAATCGACCTATTTTAACTTTCGGGCGAGATAATATCAAAGGGACATTTGAAGATATCGGCCGCTGGTATTCTGTCATCCGCGATTTCGAATCTGATGGTATTAACATCCGGCTTCAGCAAACCCGACGCAACGATGCCATCCTGGTTTTAAACGGACCGGTTTCCCCGTACATATCCGACTCGGATCCGATCGTTCTCGGTAAGCCCATCGGCAAAATTGTACCATTGTCTGAGAATCCGGAGCCGGAAGCGTCCAGCCGAAGCGCCAAAGCACTAAACCACTATCTCACCCACTGCTACCGTCAACTCAAAAAATTAGACCGCGAATATCAAAAGCAAAGAATTAAACCGCCGGGCGAACTCTTTTTGGTGACTCAGCGAAGCGGGCGCCGGGTCGGTCTGCCATCTTTTCAGGAGCACTGGGGTCTAAAAGGATTGATGATTGCCTCGGTCTCCGTTTATGCCGGCCTGGCCAATGAACTTAAAATCGACTATCGATCGGTGCAAGACTCTGATGATCCGGGTCTGGACTTACAGGATCGGATCCGGATAGCCGTGTCCGATACAACACACGATTTTATACACGTACATACCAAAATTCCCGATGAAGCCGCCCATACCGGCGACCCGCTTTATAAAAAGGATCAAATTGCCCGGCTTGACCGGGGGCTGAAGGCGTTGGTACAGGCCGTCGAAAAAGAGGAAGATTTGCTGGTGGTTGTAACGGCCGATCATTCAACCCCGAGCATATCGCCCATGATTCACTCGGGCGAGCCTGTTCCGATGGTTATGGCCGGTCCGAGTGTTCGCAGAGATGATGTGGCGTATTTCTCCGAGATCCAGGCTGCACGCGGGTGTCTGGGAATGTTACGCGGCGCTGAGCTGATGTACATGATTCTTAATTTTTCGAATCGAGGCAACTTGTACGGGCATCAATTGGGATCGATCAAAAGGGATTATCTACCGTCCGACTATGATCCGTTTGAACTTATTTGAGGAGTCGGGGAGTTTTTCTAAATATTCGCTCCATGGATAATCTTTTTTTAAAACGCGTGAACTCGTGGCAACGGCTCGTAAAGAAAGAACAGAAATCAATCTTTGAAAAATCAATAGGTTCACTGTGCAATTTGCAATTTCTTTTAAAGATGTGATTTCGGCATGCGTCTGTTCTTTCTAACGATCCCTAAGCCACTCAAACAGCACCCCATTTAAAAAAAGATCATCCATTCCGCTAATACTTAACGATTTAGAAGAAAAACTCTCCGAGGGCTCACTTATTTAACTATAGAACGGCCGCAACCGCCTCTTTGGCAAAATCGAGAAACCCTTGAGGGAAAGTGCCCAACATAAGGATGATCACGATAAAAAAGATTCCCAAAAGGGATGTGGACAACCTGAGATTAAGGCGGGGAATCGGGGAATCTACATTGGTATAGGCCGCCCTGACCATTTTAAGATAATAAAAAATCGCGATTCCGGTATTGATCACCGCAAGAATAACCAGGGCATACATATCTTTTTTAATGGCGGCGGTAAAAAGAAAAAGCTTACCGGTAAAACCGATGGTCGGCGGAATGCCGGCCAGACCAAAGGCTCCGATGGCCAGCGTTAACGCCAGCAGAGGGGAGCGTTTATAAAGGCCGCTAAGACCGTCAAAGGTAATGTTTTCGCCTTGGGGGGCCAGGTTGTAAATAACGAAAAAACAAGCCAAATTCATCAAAAGATATCCTGTAATATAATAGATGCCTGAAAGATATCCGAAGTCACTGGCACAAAGGAGACCGATCATTACATAACCGGCATGGGCGATACTGGAGTATGCCAGTAGACGCTTGAGATCGTTCTGCACCAGGGCCGATAAGTTTCCAAAGGTCATGGAGAGCACGGCAAAAATCATCAGAACCCAGGTAAACTGGCCTGCATCCATACCTGCCAAGGAAATCAGTCGGATCAACAATGCCACGGCACCAATTTTGGGAAGCGTCGCGACAAAGCCGGACGTCTCGTTGGCAGCGCCTTCGTATACGTCAGGTGCCCAGAAGTGCATGGGAAAAAGTGCCAGTTTGTAAAAGAAACCGCTAAGTAGCATGACGAGACCGATAAGCATCAGGGGTTTTTTGAGGATGACGCCGGGTATGATTTTCACAAGATCGGCAAGATATGTGGTGTGCGTCATTCCAAAAATATAGCTCATACCGTAAAGGGATATACCGGATGCTGCAGCGCCGAATAGAACGTATTTGATTCCCGCTTCCATGGGCTTTCGATGGGCGCCCTGTTTTCGGAACGGAATGATGATAAAAAGGGCAAAAGAGTGTATTTCAAGAGAGAGTATGATCGTTATCAGCTCAACAGCGCTGCTCATGCACATCAGGCCGAAAGCACTTAAGGCCAGAAAAAGATAGTACTCCGGCCGGAGGGCATTATCGATACCATAAAGCCCATCTCCCAAGTAGATCACGATAAAAAGGCCGAAGGCGATGATGATCTTAAATACCTGGGAAAACGCATCCACACGATACGCATCGAAGAATAGAGACCCTACCATTCCATATGAATATACGGATACAAGAACGGCAATGGCGGATAATAAAAGACCCAGGCCTTGAAGGCGAGTCGCTTTGAAATTTCCCAAAGAAGCAAAAAAGAAAACCAGAGCCATTAGAATCAATGTCAGTTCGGGTAAAAATAATGTCATACCATTCAATCCATTCAAAATTTCGTTAAGCCACTATTTTAGGGCCAGTACATGTTTAATCGACTCTCCTACCCCGCCCAAGAACGCATGAGATTCCCCATGCCCTGCCGGTAGAACCTGCATACCGGACTCCAACTGCTCGAGAAGGTGTGTGGTACTGGTGTCCATAACTTTCAGAAAAGGCTCCGGGTTCAATCCGATCCAAAAAACGAAGACGGTGAGAAACGCCAATGTGGCGCTTTCTCTGAAGTTGAGATCAAATAGATTTGATTTGTCACCATGATGCATGTGACCGTCTGAATCGGCCCAGACCATCTTTTGAACAAGCCTTAGCATGTACGCTGCCGCCAAAATGGCGCCAATAACCGCAAGCCCGCCCACAACTTTGTATTTGGAAAATGAAGCCAAGAGAACAAGAAACTCTCCCACAAAACTGTTGGTTCCGGGAAATGCCAACGAAGATAGAGAAAATATTACCAAAAAGGTAACATAAATCGGCATCACCATCCCCAATGCGCTATTGTCGGAGATCTCACGGCTGTGTGTCCGTTCATAGATAATACCCACCAAGATAAAGAGGGCGCCTGTGGTAATGCCGTGATTTACCATTTGCAGTATGGCGCCTTTGATGCCGGCATCATTTAAAAGAAATATCCCCAGCGTGACAAAGCCCATATGGCCCACACTGGAGTATGCGATGAGGCGCTTTACATCGCTTTGGCCCAGAGCAAGATAGCCGCCGAAAATAATTGATATTACGGAAATTGCAATTAAATAGGGCATGAAGTACATTGTGGCTGCAGGTGCCATGGGGAGGCAAAAGCGCAAAAAACCGTAACCGCCCATTTTAAGCAGGATACTTGCCAGAATGACACTGCCTGCTGTCGGGGCTTCCACATGGGCTGCCGGGAGCCATGTATGAACAGGCCACATGGGAACCTTTATGGCAAAGGCCAGTGTAAAGGCCCAAAAGATCCATGCTTGATAACCAAAACTGTAATGGTGTGTCATTAAATCCGGAATAAAAAAGGTTCCGGTTGTGACATACATCACGATGATGGCGACAAAGAGAAATATGCTTCCAATCAGGGTGTAGAGAAAGAATTTAATGGATGCATAGTCTTTGCGCGGTCCCCCCCATACCGCAATGATAAGGTACATGGGAACCAGCATCGCTTCCCAAAAGATAAAGAAAAGAACGAAGTTTAAACTGACAAAAACGCCCACCATGGATGCTTCCATAATGAGCAGGACACAAATGAACTCTTTGAACCTATCTTTAATATAACTCCATGAACAGAGAATACAAAGCGGCATCACCAACGTCGTGAGGAGGACTAAAAGAACACTGATTCCATCTACACCGAGAACATAATCGATATCTACAAACGGAATCCAGTCCCTAAATTCGGCGAACTGGTACTTGGCCGTTGTGAGATCAAAATTTGAATAAAGGGGCAAAGAAAGTACCGCGGTAATGAGTGTTACGATCAATCCCCAGATTTTCAAGTACCTGTCACCCCGAATAAAAAGCGTAATCAGTGACCCAAACAGTGGAACAGCCACTAAAACCGTCAGAATCGGATAGCTTAAGGTATTATAAATAAGATATTGTTCCATACAAGAGCCGTCCTAACTCCATATCCATTAAAGATTTCTTCTAAACAATCAACACCAGAATCAATATGATAAATGTTAAAACAATGGCACCGCCGATATAATGCTGGATCTTTCCCGACATAAGAGACCTGACCCGGTTGCCGCCTTCAACCACCCCTCGCGCGGAACCGTCAATGGTCCAGTCGATTCCTTCCCAGTCAAACCATGAGATGGCCTTTGCCAGGGCCATGGTGAGTCTGAGCCCGATACTTCTATATACGTCGTTGATCCAGCTGTCGGATGAAAGCACCGGACGGGAGGCAAACCTCATAAATACCCTTGCGCCCTTCCGGTAAAACCAGTCCAAGTCCAGGTTTATTTTGGGTTTGGGTTTGAGCTTTTTGACCATGATGAAAAAGCCCAGACCGGTAAATCCCAAAAGCTGCATGGTCTCCGCCAGATGATACGCGGTGTAGGGATGATAGTTCACCGGGAAGGGAAGCATTTTGTAAAGGTAGTCCGGGTAAATGCCGATGAAAAAGCACAAAAACGCCGCAATGGCCATTGCCAGATTCATATTCCAGGGCGGATCCTTGGCCTCGACACCGGAATCTTTTCCAAACCATATAAAATACGGAAGTTTGATTCCCACCGAAAGAAATGTACCCACTGCGGCCAGGGTCATCATTACCAACAGGCCGATACGGTGGCTTTCTCCTGCTGCGGCGATAATCATCGATTTGCTGATGAACCCGCTGGTGAGGGGAAAGCCTGAAATGGATATTCCGCCGATAACCGTAAAGATCATGGCCAAGGGCATGCGTCTGTATAACCCGCCTAGCTCATTGAGCTTCGATATCCCGGTCATTTCCAGCACTGCGCCGGCACCCATAAAGAGCAGGGCCTTGTATATAATGTGGGCATACGCATGGGAAATGGCTCCGTTAACAGCCATGGCTGTTCCGATGCCGACACCGCAGACCATATACCCCACCTGGGATACGATATGATAGGCAAGAATCCGCCGGGCATCGTTTTCGATAGCAGCGTATCCAACACCGTAAACGGTCATGATGGCGCCCAAAATGGCCAGTGCTTCAAATCCCGGGAACCCGCGGGCCAGAACATAAACTGCGGTTTTGGTCGTAAAGGCACACATGAAAACCGCACCGGTAACTGAGGCTTCCGGATACGCATCCGGAAGCCAGGCATGGATCGGCGGAACAGCGGCGTTGAGCATAAAACCGATCATGATGAGATAATCGGCAAACGTGGCGCCGTTTGTCGCAATCTGTACAAAGCTTAAATCATGGATGTTCTTATACCGCAGAAAAATTCCTGCTAAAAGAACAAGTCCGCCGGCGGTATGAACCAGCAGGTATCTGAATCCGGCCTCGATGGAGCGTCTTTTTTTCCGGTACCAGACCAGAAAGGTTGATGCAAACGCCATCAATTCCCAGAAGATAAACAGGGTCAGGTAATCGCCGCAAAGTGTAACCCCTAAAGACCCGGCCACGTAAAGAAACGCCGCAATATGCTGACCGGCTTCTTTGACATGTAGCCCGTAAATACAGCCGATGAGCGCCATTATTGTAAAAACGTGTAGAAACACACGTGTCAGCTGATCCACCCTTCCGAAAACAAGATCGAACCCCAAATAAGAAACTTGTCCGAAGCTATCGGGCAGCCAGTGGATCAGCGTAAATGCGATAAGCGGGACACCAATAAGCACCGCCTTCTTCAGTCTCGTCTTTTTGTTTAAAAAAGGAAGGAGAACGGCACCCATAATGAACCAGGTGGCTGGATGAATAAAGATCGTACTACTTATCATAATAATCTTCCTCTTTTTCTAACCAGACATGGGAAAGACCTTTACAAATGACAATCATGCCAAGACATCCCAGAACACCGAATAAGGACCAGAAGCCGATGATGGAATCACCGAAAAAATGCGGTTCATGCCTTGCTGCGTAAAAATCGAACACCACGGTCAGCGCCAGAAAGACAAAAAACAGCCTTTTTAGCATACGGGAATGCTTATTTAGGTAATTGAGTATACGTAAAAGCATTATCTCACCACCATCAAATTGATTATTTTAAGAAATAGATCCGGAAAAATGCCGAACAGAACCGAAGCCACAGCACAAAAAAACAGAGGAATCACCATAAACATAATAATGGGGGCGCCCTCTAAAAAACCGGAATTGGGGTTATCCCCGGGATTCGGTTTTCCGAAAAACGATGTATAGACAACCGGTACGAAATAGCCGGCGTTGAGAAGGCTGCTCACCAGGATGACCGTCAGCAGGATCATATTATGGATGTCCAGAGTCCCCAGTGCAAGGAACCATTTTGTTACAAAACCACTGACCGGTGGGACGCCGATCATGCTCAGGGAGGCAAGGCCGAAGGCAATCATGGTAAATGGCATGCTCCAGCCGATTCCACCCATCTCGGATACGTTTTTTTTATGGGTTGCCACAAAAATTGCCCCTGCGCAGAAAAAGAGTGTAATTTTTGCAAAGGCATGATTGGTGATATGGATAATTCCGCCGGTAATACTGTTGGGGGTCAACATGGCGACCCCAAGAATGATATAGGAAAGCTGGCTGACCGTAGAATAGGCCAATCGCATTTTTAGATTGTTTTGGGTAAGTGCGATCATGGAAGCGACAATGATGGTAAAAGACGCCAGGTAGGCAGTGAAGATCCCGAGGCCGAGTTTGTTCAGGATATTGATACCGAATACCGAAAGCATCACTCTGGCAATGGAGAATACCCCCACTTTGACCACAACAACCGCATGCAGCAATGCGGAAACCGGGGTGGGGGCCACCATTGCTGCAGGAAGCCATCCGTGTATCGGCATGATCGCGCCCTTGGCAAATCCGAAAATACAAAGGAGATAGGTGATTTTCACCAGTAACGGCGCTGCGTTGTGGGGAAAGATGCCCGGCGCAACATTACCGATGGCAAAATCCAGGGTGCCGCACTGGACGTAAACCAGGACCATGGCCGGCAGCAGAAACGCCTTGGATGCGAACATCAAATAAACGATATATTTCCGGCCGCCGAAATACCCTTCTTCGTCCTGGTGGTGTGCAACCAGCGGATAGGTAAAGATGGAAACGATTTCGTAAAACAAATACAGGGTGAACAGATTTGCGGAAAATGCCGCTCCCATGGCGCCGCCCACGGCTACGGCGTAGCAAAAGTAAAATCGTGTCTGGGCATGTTCGCTGAGCCCCCGCATATAGCCGATACAATAAAATCCGGCCATAATCCACAAAAATGAAGACGTCCCTGCGAAAAGTATACCCAGACCATCCAGGTGAAATTTTACGCTGACACCGGGGTAAAGCGTAAACAGCGTGTATTGATAAGACCCTCCTGCCAAAAGACGGGGCAAGAAATAGACCACGGATAGAAAGGTCAGCAGTGCGCCACAGACAGACCAGGCCTCTCTTAGGTTCGGTTTGTTCTTCGAAGCCATAATGAGAAGTGCCGAAACCAAGGGGATCAGCGGTGTCAAAACAATTTTACTTGTGATAATGGTTTCCATATAAATGCCTAAGATTTATCCTGTCTGGTAATCCACCTCTTTAATCGGGGTTAATGACAAAAAAACCTATCCATGAAGTTCTTTGACCTCGTCCGGATCAATGGATTGATATTTACGGAAAACAGCAAGTATAAAACTCACAACAATCGCAGCTTCTGCGGCAGCAATACCCATGATAAAAAGGGTGATGATCTGTCCAACGGCCGGATCGGGAGCAAGGAAACGGTTGAAGGCCATAAAGTTCACACCGGCGCCGTTGAGGATCAGTTCGGTGGAAACCAGCATGCCGATAAAGGACTTGTGCTGGATCAACCCGTAAATACCTGCGATAAGGAGAAATACAGCCAGAATTAAATAGGTGTTAAGATGATTACTGATCATGATCATGTGGATGCTTCCCCCTTTTCTTCCTGGACAACGGCGACCTCCTTTTTGGAAGAAGGGTCAATGGCCATATTTCCGGTTCCGCCTCTGGCCAGAATGATTGCGCCGATAATTGCGATCAGTAGGATCACCGAAATCAACTCAAAGGCCAGACAATACGTGTAAAGGAACTCCTTTCCCAGATGGGCCGCTGAGAAATTCCTGTCTTCTACCACAGCAGGAATCCAATCGGTTTTAAAGATACAGGCAAGGACCAGGAAAAAAGCTGTAACCGCCGATGAAACGGCCAAAAATTTATTCCGCCAGTCTTTAATAGACTTTTCTGCAACTTCTGTCGGTGTATACCCGACCATAATGCCGAAGACCAGAACGATACATATGGCACCAACGTAGATGAGAATCTGCATCAGGGTGAGAAACATGCTCCCCAGATAAAAATAAATGCCGGCAACGCCGAGAAGTGCTACCGCGAGCCCCAAAACCGTTTGCATGAGCATTTTCGCTCGTATGGTAACGAGGCTTCCCAATATCACCAGAATAATAAATGCGAGAAAAAGCCCTTCGGCAATGCTCTGGTAAAACGTCATATTCTCCGTTCCTCCAGCCGTTTGAGGATGTCAAAATGAAACGCTTCCTTAGAAAAGGCCGCCAGGTTGTATTCCTGGGAGTACTCGAGTGCGTCTTTCGGGCAGATTTCAACACATGTTCCACACAGGCTGCATTTGGTGAAGTCCAGCTCGAAAAGCACCAGGGTCTTCTTCTTTTTACCCTCCAGTTTTTTACCCTTGATTTTGATACAGTCAGAAGGGCAGGATCGTTCGCACATTCCACAGGTTATACACAGGAATGTATTCTTTTCCGGGTCCAGAACAAGGTCGATATGTCCTCTGTAATTGGGCGTGATATCGATTTCTTCCCTGGGATACTGCACCGTAACAATGGGCATAAACAGCGCCTTCATGGTGACGCCGAGTCCCTCAACCAGACTCTTTCCGCCGGTATACAATTCTGAGAAATATTGTTTCATAGTTTAACAATTACTGCTGTTATCAAGAGGTTCACAAAAGAAAAGGGGACCAAGTACTTCCAGGCAAAATTAAGCAATTGATCAAAGCGTACCCTGGGATATGTCCATCGCACCATAATCATCAGGAACAACAAGAAATAGGCCTTTGCGAAAAACCAGACCACGCCTAAGTATTCACCGTAGGGGAGATTCGGTCCGTGCCAGCCTCCCAAAAAGAGAACTGTTGCCACCGAAGCGACAATGAACATATTGGTGTACTCTCCCAGGAAAAAGAGCGAGAATCCCATTCCGCTGTATTCGGTATGAAATCCTGCTGTGAGTTCACTTTCAGCCTCTGGCAGGTCAAATGGGGCACGGTTGGTTTCGGCAAGTCCTGCAATAACGTAAATGAGGAAGGCAATCGGTTGTAAAAAAACGAACCATATTTTTTGCTGTGCGCCGACGATCTCCTTAAGGCTGAATGTATTACACATGAGGATTACGGCGAGCATTGAAAGCAGAATCGGGATTTCATAAGCAATAGACTGGGCCACGGCCCGCATGGCACCGAACATGGAATATTTGTTGTTTGAACCCCATCCGCCGACCAAAAGCGCCATGACATTGACCGCTCCCATGGAAACGATGAAAAGAAGACCCAGATTCAGGTCCCTTGCCTGAAGTTTTTCGCTAAATGGGATCACGAGAAGGGGAAGAATCACCGGTGTAAATGACAAAAGGGGTGCCACCCTAAAAAGGGTGCGATCCACATTGAATGGGATCAGCAGCTCTTTTGCCACCAGCTTTACGCCATCGACAATCATTTGAAGGATGCCATGAGACCCCACTTCCATGGGGCCGGGGCGCCGTTGAACGTGCCCTGCGATTTTCCGTTCCGCGTAACCCATCATGATGGCGTTGACAAAAAGGAATGTAATGATGATGATGACCGCGATCACCATCCGGATCAGTTCAGGCGGTAATATTGAAATCGTTTCCATAAGCTGTTTTTTATAAGCGCGTTAATATAGAATTCGTTAAATAGTTATACGCTTTCCGTTAGATATTTACCGGTCCATTTCCGGTATCACCAGATCAAAGCTCCCCAAGATGGATACCAGGTCGGGCAACAGAATTCCACGTGCCAGCTCCGGAAGGCAGCTGAGGTTGGAATAGGACGGAACCCTAACCTTCAAGCGGTAGGGCGTGCTTGTCCCGTCTCCCACCAGATAATAGGAAAGCTCCCCCCTTGCGGCTTCTACAGCGAAATTACAGTCGCCTGGACTCAGCTTTATATTTTTCGGCACCTTTGACCGAACCGGCCCGTCCGGCAATCGGTCTAATGCCTGCTCAATAATCCGGAGGCTCTGCTCGATCTCCCGGACACGAACCATGTATCGATCCAGACAATCCCCTTGCTTTCCCACCGGTATCTCAAAATCAAATTCAGGATAAACGGAATACGGTTCATTTTTGCGAACATCATAAGCAATACCAGATCCTCGGAGGTTCGGACCCGTCATTCCGTATCGAAGGGCCATATCCGGCGAAACAATCCCGATATTTTCTGCACGTTTGATGAAAATAATATTTTTGGTTACCAGTTTTTCATAGATAACATAACGTTTACGCAATCGCTTAATAAAGGCACGGGTTGCTTCCACAAACTTGTCGTCGATATCCTGATAAACGCCGCCGAAACGGTAATAGCAGTAAGTGAGCCTCGAGCCGGTGACACTTTCCAGAATATCCAAAATGTGTTCTCGGTCATCAAAGCCGTATAGAATGGGGGTAAAAGCGCCAAGATCGAGAAGATAGGCGCCGAGCCAAAGGAGGTGGCTGGCGATCCGGTTAAGCTCCGACGTAATGACCCGAATGTATTCCGCTCTTCTGGGGACCTCGATTCCCGCTTTCCGCTCAATGAGGGAGACATACCCATGATTGTACGGAAGCGCACAAACATAATCCATTCTTGCGGTATTGGGCATAAAGCCCGGACACGGTCTGGACTCTCCCATCTTTTCGTGCATGCGGTGGATGAAACCAAGCACCGGTTGAGGATCGAGGACATATTCTCCGTTCATCTCCAGCACAATCAGAAGCACACCGTGGGTGCTGGGATGCTGGGGCCCCATATTCAAAAAGAACCGGTTATGTTCCTGAAATTCTGATTCGAGCATGATGTATTTATCTTTTTTAGTCGGTTATAAAGTCAAACTATCGGCCGGTTCCGGCCTCGGTTTCTTGTACGTCACTTTCCGGCGCTCCTGACGACCATGAAACCTCATTGAGCGGTTTCAGTTTTGTTTCTTCCTTGAGTAGGGGATGAAAATCCGGATCTTCTTCAGAAAGCAGAAGCGGTTTTAAGTTGGGATGGCCGTCAAAAATAACACCATAAAAATCGCGGGTTTCTCTTTCGTGCCAGTTGGCTCCCTGATAAATGTCGGATATGCTGGGAATCTCAAGGTTCATGGGCACGGAAGCGCGGGCCTTAATTCGATACTGCCGATCATACCTGGCGAATTGATAAACCACTTCCAGTCCGGAATTTCCCGTATCATTTTCTTCATCTGGCCGGACATGAAATCCTGTGACAAAGACCAGATAGAAACCGAGTTCATAAGCTGTTTCGGCAAATTTTCGAACCTGGTTCACATCCAACACAACTTCCAGGTGGTATCCCCGCTGGTCGTAGTCCGTCTCACTTGCATCAAACCCTTGAGTTAGAAAATCAACTTTATAATCTTTGATTATTTTATCCATTATTTCACCCTCAATCCTTTTACCTTCTTTACCGGAGATTTAGGATGACGATTTTGAGGAAGCGGATGTCGAATACCGGTAATTTTTTCCTGAACTTTGAGAATTCCTTCGAGCAAGCCTTCGGGGCGGGGAGGACAGCCGGGGACATAGACGTCGACAGGTATCAGTTTGTCGACGCCCTCGATAATATTATAATTTTCCTTGACCTTGAAGGGTCCTCCCGAGATGGCACAGTTGCCCAGGGCAATGACCCATTTGGGAGACGGCATTTGCTCATAAAGTGTCAACAGGACAGGCGCAAGCTTTTTATTGACGGTTCCTGCGACAATCATCAGATCCGACTGTCTGGGCGAGGGCCTGAACACTTCAGATCCATATCTGGAGATGTCAAAACGGGCCATACCGGTTCCCATCATCTCTATTGCGCAGCAAGCGATTCCAAACGTCATGGGCCAAAGGGAATTCGCCTGGCACAGCTTCAGAATGGTATCGGTCAGCTTCATGCGCAACAGGGGCCCTTCACCGTATTCTCCGCTGCCTTCCACAACCGGTCGGCAGGATTCAGATTTTAAAAATGCGGCATATGCATCTAAATCGGGTGTTATCGGTGAACTTTTATTTTCCTCTCCCACGTGAATACTCCTTTAACCCAGGCATAAACAATGGCCAGGGCCAGAATGCCCAAAAAAATGAAAAATTCGATAATTCCACGAATGCTCGATACCTCATCAAAGGCTGCTGCAACCGGGAAGAGATACAGGATATCGACATCAAATGCGAGAAAAATCAGCGCGTAAAGATAATATGCAACACCGTAACGGTAATCCCAGGCTTTTCCGTAAATTTCCATCCCGCATTCATAGGTGTCGAGAGATTTATTGAGATGTGTTCTTTTGGGGCGAATAAACCAGTTGACAATAAATGGCGCAAATCCTCCAACGAAACCCACAAGGAGGAAAAGGAAGATGTACATGTAGTCTAAAAGGGCGGTTTCCGTCATTTCCACGATCCTATAAGCCGGTTTTTTAGCGCAAAAAAAAATGCCTATTGAGGCATTTTAATTGAACCTCATTGATTAAAGAGGTGTTTTTAATTTTTAAAATTAAAAATGTCAAGAGTTGTTTTTGTTGTTTTTTGCAACATGGTGTTGTAAAAAATTACACTATTTTTAAAAAATAACGCGTTGGGTTGAAAATTAGGAGAAAGCATTTGGGTTGATTTATTTAAGGTAACCTTAAAGATAGTGGGTTTGGGGTTTAATCAAAGGGATGGATTAACATGATAGGGTTAACAGCAGCCATTGCTTTGGTCTTTGGGAGATTCGGTATGGGTTTCGATCACACAGCAACAGGATCCTTCTCTACCCAGAGCCGAATTGATAACAGCGGCGGCACAGCCCACACCCGCCTGCACGGTTAACGCTTCCGTCGGGCAGTTCATTGCGCAAGCGCCGCACTCCATACAGGCATCAATGTTTTCGATCTGGACCCGCTGGTCGTTCATGCTCAAAACCGCATGTGGGCAAACCATGATGCACATGCCGCAGCCCGAGCATTTTTCCTTGTCCAGTTTAAGCGTTACGACCTCTTTGAGATATAACAATTCCTTCATTTTCTAAAACCTTTAAGATATAAATCGTGGTCCAAGCCACAGACCCAATCCCACCACTCCGGCGGTAATTTCAAGGGGCACGGCCCATTTCATCTCTTTTTTTACCCCGGAAAGAGACGTGTAGGTCGAAGCACCGGTAAAATTCATGGCAAGATAGGCAGAGACGGCCGGGGCCAGAAGAAACCAGGCCAGGACATTCAGATAATCCAGCCAAATGTTGAGATAAAATGCCCCGAAAACAGTGACAAAAAGTGTTGTCATCAAGCCCATGATCAAGCCTTTCTGAGAAAAGGCTCGGCCCGGAAGCCAGGGCAACAGAAGCGGCGTTAAAACCGCTCCAGCAAGCAGCGCGCCCAGCAAATAGAACACGGCCAAGAGGCCATAGTTCAATGCACCGGACCAGAACCCCGAAGCTGACCCCACTCCGCCGAGCAGGAAAAAAACAGGCAATATGATGACAGACCATTTTAAAGCACTCACCAGTTCAACGGGAATCAGGACGGCCCTTTCTAATGCGGCAAATGTCTTTCGCCGCATTTCAGGGGTTGCCTTTAGGCCGGCATCCAGAAAAACCGGTAAATCAATGGCTCGAATGGGGCCAAAAATAACGTTAAAGCCGATGCGTTTTTTCACCTTGTATGCTGCAACGCCGGGACCTGACAGTTGCGGAAGAATCAGCTGTCGGTGTGATACGACACGTTTCAACCCGCTGGATTTGACACACCGAACCAGCTCATCCGTTCCAAATGTCCCTTTTCCGGCCGCACACCAGACATTGATGCCTTTGGTGTCCAGAACCAGAATCCAGGCGTGTCGATCCGTCAGGGTTTCACGCAATCGATCAAAACTCATCTTGTAATTGGCGGTAACCAGAACCGGAGATCGATCATTGGGCTCACCAAGTGCATAAAGACCGGGATCTACAGTATAATGCATTCGACCGACATCCCAGCGCGCCTTAATACTCCCCCAACGATCCGACCCACTCAGAACGGGAGATATTTTAGGTACATCGCCCACCGGTGTCTGAACCGAACCAATGACAAACGGCTGATACATATCAGGAAGGCTCAACCGAGCCTTTTCCTGCTGAGGTCAGCAACTACTTTTTAACGATTCCGCCGGATCTGAATCTTGAATAGATTGATTTTTAGATAAATCGAAAGTGTTTAGGGTCATAAAAAGCGCTCCCATGTGCGCATCCATAAAGCATGTCTATTTTTTTAAGGACAATAGATACGCATCGTTAAATTATCGCTGCCGCTATGAGGCTGGATAATTCATCTCTTTTAGTGTGTTCCTGATCATTTCCAGCGTAGTCGGGGATTCCCATTCAACCGTAATGCTTTTATTTTCAGGATTGCCTTCTACGGATTTAACCCCTTTCAGTTCTTTCAAGTCGTTTTGAATCGACATCACACAATGGCCACAGGAAATATTGGGTATCGAAAACGTTTCTTTTGCCATTATATAAATCTCCTTAGAGTTTAACTTGATAATAATTACTACAATGTGACCAAGTCAACCTGAAAAGAATGAAATCATCCGTTCCGCTTATCAAAAAGTTTTTGCATAAAAAAAATTCCCCCGCTTTCTCAAATAAATAGTCAAGTCTAACACCTTTTAATTCTGCTAAAACTATATCTTATGCCACTTGGATAGATCTTTTTCAAGTGAATTTCGATTAAAACGGGTCTTGGCCATTAATTTTCAAAAAAGACGTTATGGACCTTGATATCGCAACGTAACACAATATTTTGGGATTTTTTAAGTGCTCGAAATCGTTTAAATAAAGTGCAACACATCCTGAATATTTAGTCACTTCGAAAAATTGTGATAGCGGATAAACATATCGCCTTTTTTGAAAACACATGGCGATAAGCCTTCACTGCTAAAATCGGATTAAAACATTACGATGTTATAGGTTTACATATAAAAGAACGGGTGCGAAACTTGAGTTATAACTGTTTGATATTGTAATTTGTGGATTTTGCGAAAATGCATGGATTGGTCTTTTACGCCAGTCTCGAAGTAGGTTCAAATTAAGCCCCATGCATCAGTTGTGGTTATCAACTCTTATGCGGCTGCTGACGCATGCGTGACAGGATCCCGAACGTATCCTGGCTGCATCAGTAAGAGAGAGTACGCCTACAATATTTTGCGGGTCTTCTTTGTGGACAAAAAGACGGTGTATATCGGTAAAAATCATTTTATAGATGGCGTCTTCTAAAATGTCATCTTCTTCACACGACATTACTGGGGACGACATGATGGTATTTGCCGCTTCTTGAGAATCGATACCGTGTTTATAGCTAAGTGCCAAATCGGTTTTGGAGACAACCCCACAAGGAATGTTGTTTCTGTCGGTTATCAATACCGCTCCAAAACGATATTTTGACAGTTCTTCCATAATCCATATCAAAGATTCATATTTATGGCACGCCTTCAGATTAGGGGTCATTACTTCTTTAATTTTGTATCTGCGAATCGCGGTGTCTTTTTTTTTCTTTTGTTTCTGCCGAAAGTGGCTATATTCACAGTCATGGCAGTACTGATATAAAAGTCCCACGATATCTGGGTAAGCAAGCATCCCTAAAACTTCATCAGGGCTTTCTCCCTTGACGTACAGCCGATAGATCCCTTTGGATCGCATCTTGTCCAAAGTTGATTCGAGCGAATCGTCGGGTCTGCAAAACATGGGAGGAGAACTCATAATGTTGTCCAAAGGGGTTTCAAGCGGCAGACGGGCGTAATAGGCTCCCATTATATCTGTTTTGGAAACTACGCCGGCAGGACAACCGCTATCGTCCATGGCAAGAAAGGCATTGACTTTATATTTGATCAGGGAAATTATACCACGATTTATTGTGGCATCTTTTGGGAGAGAGACCACTTGTTTTCGCATTGCGGCCTTCACCAACAGGCCCCCCAATGTTTTTTTATTCTTAACCGTCATCGATTCATCCGAATGTTATGAAGCCAGTTTCTCAAGAAGATGATAAAACAGATCAGAAATATAGACGATTCCTATCGCCTTTTCTTTTTCCAAAACCGGTAGGCGACGAATGTGTTTTTTAATCATAATATCTAAAATCACCATCAGGTGGGTTTCCGGTGTAACGGTGATAACCTCTGTGGTCATGATGTCACCCACAAGAATCCATCTGGCTTTTTCACATGCGTGGTCCATCAGCCCGGCAATATCAATGTCTTCCATTACCCCCCAAATGTGAATATGCTTTGGCCGCACGAACAAAAGGATATCGTACATGGAAAGCATGCCGATCAGGTTTCCCTGATCATCTGTAACCATCATCCCAAAGATTTTTCTTTGCTCTTTTTCGCTGGCGTTTCTGAAAATCTTAACTGCTTCACTAATCGGGATATGAGGCTGAAGGGTATGAAACTGGGTGTACATAATTTCTTTTGCCGTTGCCTTCATTTTTATCCTCTGTCGGAATCTATTGTAGCTTTACAAGTCATTATACAAAAGTTTAAGATTTTTGAATACAAGGGATTATCCATGGAGTGGTTTATAAAAACTCTCTGACCCATAAAAAAAATAGAAATAATTGAATCGGTTGACACGAAAACTTGCCTAAAGCAAGGTGAAACTGGACATTGTTCTTGTTTTGTAATCGGGCGTCAGTCCAACAAACTATAAAGGCCATCCAAGAGGCAAAGGGCTTAAAAGGGCTGTTTCGGCTTATCGCGACAAATTTCAGAGGTGCCTCCGGCGGGTGGAGGAGGCCTCTTCTTGATCGACAGCACCTGTGACATGCCTCGGAGCGCACTTGGGGAAAAACATTTTATCCGAGAAAATCTTTAGCAGGGCCTGGCGGTTGATTGGGTGGTAGACATTGCCGAAAATGAATACGGACATAATCACCTGACCGAAACGTCCATGATGCTACCCTTTTTTTAACTTTTCCTTGTTCCAGCGTTCTGTGACATCACGGATAACTGCGGCGATTCCAATGACATGATGTTGCGCGTCTCGTATCATATTGATTGAAAATTCCAAAGAAATAGGCTTTCCGTCTTTTCTAACGGCCGGCACGGTCATCAGATCGTCATGGAAGCGGGTTTCACCCGTTTCCATGACGTTGAAGTATCCATCCCAGTGACGGCGGCGGAATTTTTCCGGAATAATCAGGTCAAGACTTTGGCCGATGGCCTCTTTTTTCTGATAACCGAACATTTTTTCCGCACCCCGGTTCCAGAGGCGAATTTTTCCGTGGCGATCTGCAAACAAGATCGCTTCAAGCGCTCCTTCTACGATATCTTTATACATCTTTTCCATCATTCACCTGATACGCCTATTCTCTTTTATAATTTTCTCTTGACCTTTTTTGAATCACGATTTGCCAATTTTCTTCCGAGAACTTCTTATTGACAAACCATACCACGTTGTGTCACGAAATATCAATAGCATTCGACATTCCGAATAAAAATGCAACTTTAAATCACGAGGTATTATTATGTTGTTGGACAAACTTATCAAGGCGGGACAAGATTTTTTAGGCTGCAAATTCCCCATCATGTGCGGCGCCATGACCTGGGTGAGTGATTACAAACTCATCGGTGCCCTTGGCAATGCAGGAGGGTTCGGGCTGCTGGCCGGCGGCAATGCGCCGGTGGACGTACTTGAAAAGGAAATCATTGCAACCCGAGACTATACGGATGCCCCGTTCGGTGTCAACCTGATTACCATTGCACCGGTCTACAAAGATCAGTTGCAGCTTGTTTGCGACATGCAGTGTAAACTGGTGATGTTCGCTGGTTCCATTCCAAAGGAGCCTGAAATAAAAAAGATCAAAGACACCGGCGCCAAAGTGATTTGCTTTGCACCCACTGCTCCGCTTGCACACAGACTTATCAAAATGGGTGCCGACGCCCTTATGATTGAAGGGGCGGAGGCCGGGGGTCATATTGGGCCGGTTTCCTTGGGGGTTCTTCTCCAACAAATCCTCTTTGAAATAGACAGCGTCCCGGTTTTCGTGGCCGGCGGTATTGCCACCGGCCGTATGATGGCGCATCTCTTGATGATGGGTGCCGCGGGAATCCAGATGGGAACCCGTTTTGTACTGTCAAGAGAATGCAAGGCGCATCCAAAATTTAAAGCGGTATTTCAAAAAGCAAACGCTCGGGATGCGGTTGCCACCCCTCAGTTTGACAGCCGGCTGCCCGTCATCCCTGTAAGGGCTTTGAAAAATAAAGGAAGCAAAGAATTTTTAAAACTTCAGCTTGAACTCATGAATAAACTCGAGAAAAAACTCATTGATCAGCAGCAGGCACAATATGACGTGGAGAATTTTTGGGTCGGCGCGTTACGTGATGCTGTTATCGATGGGAATGTCGAAAGGGGATCCTTAATGGCGGGCCAGTCGGTCGGCCTGGTTGATGAAATTAAGTCCATTAAGGGAATTATTGATGAAATGATCGACGATGCCGAATCTGAACTGCAGCGTGTATACGGCATATTTACCGAGAAATAAATATGCGTCACACCCCACGGAAATACCACTATGTAGCATATTTTTCTTGACACCCCCACTCCAAAGTGATAAAAAATGTGAAAGTCATAATCCTCCCTTCTTCCTCCAATTCTGACTTTGGGCGGTTTGTCTTTGAGATAAACCGCCCTTTTTTTCTCTCACATGATTTTACCGTATAAAATTATTCCGGCCTGATAGCGTTGAAGATTAAGGGCGCTAACCTTTAGTGATTCTTTCTTAATAATGGTTTCGCTTTAAAAATAACTTGACATTGAATACCACATAGTAATACTGTAAATCGCGCAATATGAAACCTTTTTGAATACAACTGCATACCCTCCCACCAAGGATTAAGCATGACCAGTAAAGAATTTAAGAAGTTCAGAAAAAAATTAGAGAAAACACAGCGCCAGATGGCACAGCTTCTTGGTGTCTCCATCAAGGCTGTTCATAGCTATGAACAAGGATGGCGATCCGTGCCGGTCCATGTGGAACGTCAGATTTTCTTTCTGATTTCAAGGTTAAAGAAAAATATCGGCGACGGAGTGCCCTGCTGGGATATAAAAGCGTGTCCTACTGAGAAGAAAGAACTGTGTCCGGCCTGGGAGTTTCAGGCCGGTGAACTTTGCTGGTTTATCAGTGGTACAATTTGTGACGGCAATGTCCATGGAAACTGGAAAGAAAAAATGAAACTTTGCCGGTCTTGCGAAGTTATGAAATCCATCTTTTAGCGTCAAAACATCAAAAAGCTTGAATCTATAACGATTGATCTATCGATGAAATCGTTCAAAATCAAACAGTTCGATTTCTTTACCAATCGTCTTATCCGCCCGTTTGACCTTAATCTTGACTGTACTTCCAATCTTGCCGTAAAACAAGGCAAGTTTCAGATCCGCCAGTGATTGTATGGGTCGTTCTGCAACCATCTCGATTACGTCACCTTTCTGAAGTTCGGCTTTTTGTGCAGGACCATTTTGACTCACCCCCATGATCACCAGACCCTGATCTTTTTCTTCGACCATTACCCCCAGTTTTGGCGACTTTTTCCCGCTGAGTTTTGTGGTTAACAGTACAAAATCTGCCACACCGTCTTCAATCGCTTCATCCTGAACAACAACGGTGAATGGTTGGTGGTTCCGCCGATAAAGTCGGTCCGGAATTCCATATTTATGCCTGACATGACCATTGCCCGCCAGAATTATCATTTTATGATCGGGATGGTTTACCAAAAAGCGATGCGCGGACTCGGCCATGCCTTCATCCCATACCATTTGAGCCTGTAAAAAATAGTTGAAGTTCTGGAGATCTTCTTGTTTATTGTGCACAACAAATACCTGGTTCAAATCCTTCCGGTACGTTTCATTTGAAAAATTCATGTCAGAAGGCAATTGTTTTTTTTGCTTGTCAGGCAGATCGTACATCCCTTCCCGTGCAATTTTACGGGTGAGATCTCCCTGAATATTTAAGGCAACAAGCGGGATGCGCTGTTGTTTGAGATAATCGATAATCGGTTTATACAAATTGTAATCGTATCTCCACCTGCTGAAATATTCTGTCTTTTTTAAAAAAGTAAACTCGTCAATCCGTCCGACCAGGTAGTCATCCACGACTTGTTGATACGGCTTTTGGAACATTTCCATGCCCACAGCCAGAGAATATCCGGCGTCGTGGATTTTTTTGATCACTTTCAACTGGTTCATATGATGCGCAAATTGGTCGTGGGTTTCTCCAACGTAAATAATACGCGAAGCCGTAAGTTGTGGGATAATATCGTCTATTGTTGCAAGTGCATCAGGCTTAAGCGCCCTGACTGCCGGACGGGATAACATCTGAATGCCGTTTTCTGATTCGGCAATCGCTTTGAAGGTGTTTCGGCCGTCTTCAAAGGCAAGCTCGGTATATTTTCCATAGTGCGATATTTTATACTGAACCGCCTGTGCCTCCTGTTTGTCGGCGGCATTTAACAATGCAACACGTTCCCTTTCATTATACGGATTTTTATATACTTTTACATGCAATCCGTCTTCTGAAAACGTCTGTTTGCCAAAAAGCATTTTCACGACAGGATTGTCATAGCCTGCAATGAGCAACGAATTTTCTTGAATCTGATTAAAAGTAATATTATCCGGTGTTGCATAATCAATCGTTTTAATCCCCATAGCATCAATCAGCGGTTGGTATGTTGAACGTTTTAAAGATGAGATCACGGCAATCAGCTTTTCCTTGCCCATGATGCCGGCCAAAACCGGAGGCGCTTCTTCAGGAGCTAAGTGTCGCATCAGCGCGTAATTTTCGTCCATAACGACTTTATTGGGGGGATCATCAAGGGTCAGCGAAATGTTTTCTTTTGAATTTTTCACATCAACCCATTGTGTATGTTTGTGTTTACCGGCATAAAACGTAATGGGGATGTTCAGAGGATAGGGCTCATCATGCTGCAAAAGGTCAAAATTCAGCTTTAGTTTACCCTCCGTCACATACAACTTGGTATTTTTCACATCAAGACGAGGAATATTTTTTCGGGTTAGCCAATCCCCGAAATAGGTATACAGCTTTTCCCCGGTCGCTCTTTCAAAAGCGTGCTGGATGTCAAGCCAGGAAGCCTGGTGGAACCGATTCTGTCGAATAAAATCTTTAAGAGCTGCATAAAAGGTTTCATTACCGTAAAGCCTATGCAGCCCGTGAAACAGCATGGCGCCTTTCCCATAGCCGATAACACTCTGGGCCTTGTTGCCTCGGCTTGTAAAATCGCTTAATTGCATGGCATTGTCCGCATGGACATACGCATTGTAATCCACCAGGATCTGTTTTCGATAGGCAGTATCTTTCCCTTCTAAAGCGGCATAGTAATGATCGGAGAGATAGGTCGTTAGCCCTTCCGCCCAATTGCCGGATACAAAATCGATATAAACGGAATTACCGAACCATTGATGTAAAATTTCATGTCCCAGAGAGGTCTTGACAATAAACGGCAAACGCACCACCTGGTTGCCCAGAAGGGTGAATGTGGGCATGGAGTTTCCGGTGGGCAATATATTTTCTACAATGGCAAAGCGCCGGTATGGGTAGGACGTGAGCATCTTTATGTACATGTCCAGATATTTTTTTGTATAGGCAAGATAAGCATCTGCAAGATGGGCGTCCTCTTTAAAGAAATACGCTTCAATGTCGACGTTTTTATATCGATCTTTTTTTTGAACATAGCGGTTTGAAGCGGCCAGGTGCAAACTATCCAGGGGATGATTAAACTCAAACACAAAGGTTTTTGCTCTGCCCTGTTTTTGAATGGTTGTATATTCAGATTCAGATATGGCAATAAAATTTTCCGGCAAGGTCACAGAAAGCATATACTCAACCAGATCATCGGGCTGTGGATACCAACCGGATGTTAAAACTACATGATCTTTATCGATAAAGTTAATCCGGCTTTTGTTAATCAAGGCTTCATAGCGAATCTTGATTTCCTTGCCGCTTTGCAATGAAAGGTGAAGAATGTCACCGGTTGCGTTGGTGATGTCGCTACCCTCCAAATTCAATACCTTCAAATTCTGAACGGAAAGATCAAGCTTGATATCGGCATCCGCTTTCAAACGGGCAATGCCGGTGATTTTTTGTTCGGCGGTGTTTATTTGCACATCAAGTGTATATTTCATATTTGCACTCCAGGCCGTCACGGGTAGACAAATCATCAAGACAAAGAGTAATTTTTTCATAATGAAATCATCCTATTTTCTGCTTTCATGCTATTTTTTTGTTGACGACCGATCACACAGGCGGGGCTGCCCCGGGTCCTGCAAGAATTGGGTTATACCTAAAAAGATATTAAATCTATAACACAATGGCGCAATTTGAAACGCTCAATTTAGGGTATAATAATCTGTGTTATTTTCAAAGGAGAAAATTGATAATGATTCAAACCGAGTAAGACCATGGCTAAGGTTTCATACTCGTTTTTAATTTTTCAACCAAATCTTTGACGGGCTGTCCGGTTGGCGATGTTGCAGCAGGATTTCTTTTGACAAGTTGTTCCCATGCATGAATGGCACCATCAAGGTCATTTAAGTCGTGCATGAGCACAATTCCTTTGTTAAATAGTGCTGTCTCATGTTTGGGATCGATTTTCGCTGCTTTATCAAATGACGCAATGGCTTTTTCTGGTTCACCGGATCGGCGGTACATGATCCCCAGGTCGGTCATCACGTTGGCATTGTTCGGGTTCAACGCAAGTGATTTTGAATATGCCGTGATCGCTTTTTTATGGTTGCCGGTATCAAAATACAGATTCCCCAGCGTTGTCCACGCGGCAACATCATCAGGATTTTCTGATGTCTTTTTTTCGAGTTCAAAAATTTGGGCCGCGCTTTCTACGGAAGCAACCGGATCTTTTTCGGCCGGCTGGGTAAGCATCGGTTTCTGTATGGATTCATCAGTGCCGGATTTATAAACGCCGAAAGCGACACCTGCTAAAAAACCAGCCACCAGGGCAATGGAGGCGACCATCCACATGGTCTCCTTTTTCACCGTTTTGCTATCAGATTTTATATGTTTCTCCATATTACTTTCCTAAGTAACGAAAAATCCTTGTTCCGAAACTCCCCCAAAAGACTCTGCAACGCCTTTAATGCAACACTTCAACACTCTTATGGCACGTTGTGGCATATCAGTCAACGTTTATAAAAATTGGCCGTTTATAATACCATTTATAGCGGAAGAATCCTGGCAGATAAAAGAAGTATTCGGATTGAACATCTTAAA
Source organism: Desulfobacterales bacterium (assembly GCA_041548585.1). Lineage (GTDB taxonomy): Bacteria > Desulfobacterota > Desulfobacteria > Desulfobacterales > UBA11574 > UBA11574. The sequence goes on from JBFESJ010000001.1 coordinate 31,868, forward strand.
TATTGCGGGTAATTTTACAGGTGAATTTTATGGGGTTATCTAATGCCCTATTTTATGGCTTCTTTTAAATGTTTTCCCGGTGTAAACCGGACGACATTTTTTGATTTTATTTTTATTTTTTCACCGGTTTGTGGATTTCTCCCCTTTCTTGCTTTAAGTTTGGATACTTTAAACGTTCCAAAACCGGTTAGCGTAACCGAATCACCTTTTTTTAATGTATCGCTAATGGCTGAAAGTAAAATTTCTAAAACTTTCTGAGCTTCTTTAGTGGAATCCAACACTTTTGCCATGTCGTTAATCAATTCTTTTTTTGTCATTGCGTTTTTCCTTTCTTCCAATAAGATTCTAAACAGCAATTAATCATAATCTTCATCGAATTTCATCCGATAATGTTTTTTTTTACTTTTAAACTTCCTATTTTCCTCATGTTGGAGATTTCGGGATTTATGTTTGCGGCACTGAGGGCAACGCAAGGGTGCATTAAACCCTCTCTTGTTCAATTTTTCTTGTTCCTCAACCGAAAAATCAAAATCTTCCTGGCACTGGATGCAAGTAATCACCTTATTTTCCATAATCAAATCGTTTTAAATCTTTTCTTTAAAAAGTTTTCTTAATTGTCTATCACTTCGAAGCGATTTACTTCGATATTGAACTTCCCGTCCGATCGCTCAAACACCTTGCCGAAAACCGTTATCTTTTTCTTGATGAAATCAAGCAAGTCTTTGTCGTCCAGACAACTTTTTACGATATACTCATTTTCATCAAAAGCCTGTATTGAAACTCCGATGACATTGTTTTTATCATCCCATTTATCAGGGATTAGAATACCACTGACAGTTCGTTGAAGCATGCCTTTCGATTTCATGATTTTATCCTTAAGAAAAGGACGTTATCTGCCTCATTCGCTAAATTGGACGTACAGCCTAAAAAGCAACGAGCATGCCAAATTCGTTTTTTATTTGCGATTAATCAAACTTGAAAAAAACCTATTATAATTTATTTCAACAAGTTGATTCTTTTTCTAAAAACAGCACAAACATTAAGCTAAAAATGTTTAAACTTATTTTTTATGTTTTATGGCACCCATAATGTCCGTACTGGCACAAAACAAGAACGGCGAGTTCTGATTTTATGCAAATTCGGAGCTGAATATTCCGAACTCGACTCGAGTTAAAATAAATGATGATGATATTTTATCAAAAAAATGCGTACATATTAGACCATGCCCACTTCATCTGAATTCCGATAACGACGGTTAAGTTTTCAGATTACTATGGAATACTGTTTAGTGACATTAAGAATTCTTATAAGCAATTGTTCGAGTCATCGGGAATCCAGAGGATCAAAAGGCGGATAGTTGGATTTGGCAGAGTTATTGCATTATTCAATCCGTTTTTATTAGATTTCCATATCCATATAAGACCCGAAGATACTCAAATTTCCCAATGAAATAAGCAAAAATGAAGGAAAAGTTTAATGAAAGATGAGGACATTTATTTTTTCAAGCATTTGTTGACCGAACAGTTGGAGGCACTTTTGGGACGGGCTGATATTATGGTTCATAATTTAATAGAAAAAGACCATGAAATATCACCGGATCCCTTGGACCGTGCATCTTTTGAATCCGAACGCGGAACTATGCTTCGAATCCGAGACAGAGAAAGCAAGCTTATTAGGAAAATACAAAGATCACTCGAAAATTTGGAAAACGGTTTTTTCGGAATCTGTGAAATGTGTGAACAAGAGATTGCAGTTGAACGCCTAAAAGCGAGACCGGTTACGACCCATTGTATTAAGTGCAAAACGAAAATGGAGGCGTTGGAAAGATGAAATCATCTATTTTAAAGGCGAAGACAACATTAGAATCATCGACAGCCACAAAACATAAAGGACCAAGAAACGTCAAAGCTAAAGACCATTATAAGAGTTTCCGAAAAAAGAAAATAAAATCAGGAAGAAAATGTAGAATCTGTGGAAATGATCCCTATCCAAATTATTTCTTCTGTCCGGCCTGTCATCATAGAATCGGTGTGTATGAAGAAAATGAATAATAATTAATGTCATTCTATTCCCCATTCACCTGCCGTGATTGTTATCGAAAGAGATGCATTTTTTTGTGAATGGGCTCTTTTTAGTTTTGATTTAAGTGTTATTCTAATATGAAAATTCCTTCTCAAATAATTTAGAATCTCAATTGAGCGAAAGTCGAGAATGCTCCAGATCCCACCGATGGCGGGATCTCCGTTTCACTACGAGCGGCATAAAGAGCAAAGCTTCGCTATTCAAGGCAGGATAGACCTTTGCCGTCTAATGTGGCCCCTTGAAAACCAAGGAGATTCCCGCTTAAGGTGAGATTCCGCTGTGCTCAAGACGCATTCATCGGATTTCCTTACGGGTAAACAAAATAATGAAATAAACCCCTGTTGATACCTGTACTATATCCGTTTTATCGCAACCGAATTATAGTAGGGTAGCAGTCTGTAGTTTTATGTTTTTATATTTGTTTTTCGGCATGATTGAGGTAGAATCAAGCGGTAGATGCTATCCTCGGTGAGATATAGTTATTTTGGAAGGGCAGATGAGGTCTGGCCTGATTACTTCGGAAAAATCGGGAGTTTAAAGGAAAATTCATAACGCGTTAACCTTGGGAAGTTTTATCGACAAAGCCACCGAAATAAATGGGGTGGTTAAAGTCCTTGGATAAAAGCGGAGTGTCCTGGCCAAATTAATTTACAGATACGGCAATCGGGAATATACTCAATTTATCTGTCTCCACTGCGGAGCTGTCCCGGATGCTCTTTTGGAAAGGGAGTTTTTCCGTTATGAAAAAAGTGCTTTCACAGGCGCTTTGAAAAAAAGTTGGGCAAATTTGAAATTGTGAGAAATGGGTCCTTGATTCTTGATAAGATCGGCACCATAATGCCTTTAGCTGCAAACGCCCGTCAAAAGGCTGTACAAGGTTTCGAAGAGCAATATATTAAAAAGACCTTCTGTTAAGAAATAAGGAAAAATAAACCTATCTGCTGCCCAAAAGGCCGGAATCAGGACCCGTCAACTGCATAACTCCACGCTTAAATACGGCCTTCGAAAAGAAGACTTCAAAACACATCGTCTTTACTTTCAAATTTAAAAGGGGCCATTGCCTCAAATGAGATCATATTGATTGACTTGGATTAAATGTTTGCCGTCTACCCTGTCAGAAATGTTCCCGGAAACCATGACTTTGCGGTTTATAAAATCCATTAGTTCTTTTCCGCAACGGTTCATTTTAACAATATACTCTTTTTCGTCATAACCTTGAATTGATATTAAGGCGACATTGCCATTATCATCCCAACCAGCTGCAACCACAATACCGGTAATAAATGGTTTTAGGTTTTTCATCGCGTTCATTTTAGTTTTTTAAAGTAAGTCTTCTATTTTTTAAAGTTCATCGCGTTCATTTTGACTGAAAATCTGCAAAGGGCGTGCCAAAATATGACCTATTGAAATACGCATGTTTTTTTGATTATTATCATCTATCAATAAGAACCGAATGTAGCGGTGAACCCTGTTAATCGTATGCGTTGTTACAGTTGTCGTTGATTAATCCAAATTGTATAAATATAATTTATAAACAGGGCTGCAATCAAAACCGGTTCTTTGGAATTGGAGGTTTTATTTCGGACGATGTGAAAAATGGATGAAATCAAGACTGTATTTTCAATACATAGCGCCATGTTTACAATCATACCAACGCGTTTTAGGAACTGGAAGTTCTTTTAATGGCGTCCAAATTATAGATATAGTGTTATTTTAAAATGTTATATCTGGCATGTTTCTTGCTATTTGGTGATCCCTTTGCTAAACGAACGGTTTAACCAGAACATCCATCATAATAATTGGATAGTTCCCTGCAACCTCGACTCTAACGGCCGCAGGGAGCTCCAAAAAAAGTCTGGGCTTACTCTTTTCATGAAAACCAACTTTAAGTATAGTGAATAAGGGGGCGTTGAGACATGTGGCTGAATTTTAGTGTCAGGAAAAAGCTTTGTTTGAGTGATTGTTTACATGGAAAAGGTGTTTTTGCGGCTGAAGACATCCATGCAGAGGAAGAGATTTTACAATTCGGAGGACCTATCATCGGGCTCGAAGAACTCCCAAAACCATATACGGCCCAAGATGACTACTATCTTCAAATCGGTGCAAACATGTTTCTTGGCCCTTCCGGAAAATTGGATGATTATATAAACCATTCGTGCACCGCAAATACTGTCGTGATATTTGATTCCGGTGTTATAAAACTTGTAGCTATCATTTTTATTCCCGCAGGGAATCAGATAACTTATGACTATTCCACCACGATGGATAATTTCTGGTGGGAAATGGAGTGTGCCTGCGGTTCGGAAAATTGCCGACGAAAAGTAAAAAACTTTTTGGATCTTTCAGAACAGTTGCAATCGAAATATATCAATATGGGCATTGTGCCGGAATACATTCTTAAAAAACTGCCAAGGATACAATTGAGCATATCTGATAGTTGCCATGCTTTATAAAAGATAAAGTTTAATTTTAACCAAATAACATTATGCATTCTGAGGTTTTAAATTGAATAAAATAATTCCTAAATCTATGTTTTTTACCAAAGGCGTGGGGTATCACCGCAACAAATTACAAAGTTTTGAGCTGGCCTTGAGGCAAGCCGGAATTGAAAAGTGCAATCTTGTTTTCGTATCCAGTATTTTCCCGCCGGATTGCAAAATTATCTCAAGAGAAGCTGGAATGAAAAAATTGAAAGCCGGACAAATTACCTTTAGCGTGCTTTCCCAGGAAAGTACCAACGAACCCAATCGCCTGATTTCAGCCGCCATCGGATTAGCTCGACCAAAAAATAGCAAACAGTATGGATACCTTAGCGAACACCATGCCTATGGCGAAACCATGAGAAAATCAGCCAATTTTGCTGAAGATTTGGCAGCCACCATGCTGGCCTCCACCCTGGGAATCGAACTGGATCCTGATGTGGCTTGGGATGAGCGCAAACAAGTATACAAAGTCGGCAAGCGTATGTTTAAATCTCGTAGCGTTGCCCAATCGGCAAAGGGTCATAAAGACGGATTGTGGACAACTGTTGTCGCCAGTGCGGTTTTTCTGCTGGATGAGTAAGCACAATTAATGGGATTGCTTTTAGTTTATTATGGCCACTCCAAGTTTAATGAAATTCAAGGACGATTCAAAATGCCAAAAAAATCTATATTCATAGACTTCCCTAATATTATTCCACCGTCCATTTCTAAAGGGATGTCGATTTCAGACCTGGTAGATGCCTTGGGACAAACATCTTTTGAGGCCCGAAATGTCTTTCGCGGAACCCGGCTTTATAAACGTATGATAGACGATAACGATACAATCTGGCTTGGTATCGCTGGAGCAGGTGTCGCTGGTGGTATGGGTGGAATGTTGAGTTCTTTACTCGAAGCCGGGTTTGTTGATGTTATCTGTTCAACCGGGGCCCAAGTATATCACGATTTGCATTTTGCTTTTGATCTCCCGGTCAAAGCCATATCGCCTTTTTGCAATGACGACGTTCTCAGGCGTCACGGTGATACCCGCATATATGATATCGGCATCCGAGAAAAAGAAACGCTTCAGGCTCAAGATGAAATCATACGTAGCTTTATCAGAGATTGTTTTCGAGATCACCTATCAAAAGGTTCACTTGCCAGTTGGGAATTTAACTTTGAGCTTGGGAATTGGGTATTAAACAACAGTAAATACCCGGAACGAAGTTTCGTTGCTTGTGCAGCCCGCCATAAGATTCCGATATTCTGGGATTCTCTGGCCAATCATTCCATTGCAATGAATCTAGTGCAAACAGACAGAGAAGGCTTTCCGATAATACTGTCCGCCCAAAAAGATATTTTTGATTCAGCAGCAATTGTTTTCTCATCCAGCCGTACAGGTTTTATTGTGCTTGGGGGCGGTGGGCCTAAAAATTTTATACAGCAAACCGGACCGACCATCAGTCAAATTCTCAAAATAAATTATGAGGGTGCGGGGCGCGGACTTCAGATCGGGAGCGCCATTGAAAAAGAGGGAAGCTTATCCGGATGTACCTTCAGCGAATCGGTAACCTGGGGCAAATACCGATCGGCAGATGAAGAGATGTTGGTCCAGATCTGGGGTGAATACAGTGTTATCTTTCCGATTATAGCTGCGTATTTGTTGGACAATTGTGAAAATAAATCTTCAAAAAAAATAATGGCTCGCATGCCGGAGTACATCAAAAATCTAGAACATTCTTAATGAAATTATATTCCAAACAATTTCTTGGTATCGGTTCGGAGTTTTCCGAATTCAAGCGTTCGGCTGTTGCCGTTTTGCCACTTCCATACGAAGGTGGTTGTACCTATGGCAAAGGTACGGCCGGAGGACCGGATGCAGTGATTGAAGCGTCTTATCATTTAGAGCTGTACGATGAGTTTTTAGCCGCCGAACCATATAGAATGGGAATTGTAACCGTTATGCCACCGGAAATCTGCTCGGATCCAAACAGGATGCAAGAAGCTATTTACCAGAGTTCATTAGCGCTGATACAAGAAAAAAAATTCGTTGTGGCGGTTGGGGGTGATCACTCCATCAGCATCGGTTATTTTAAGGCGCTATATGAAAAATACAATCAACTATCAATCATACAACTCGATGCCCATGCAGACTTAAGAGAAACCTATGATAACAATCCCTTTAGTCATGCGTGTGTGATGTCTCGCATCCGGGAGTTTACATGCGATACTCTGCAAATCGGTATTCGAAGTATGTCTTTAGAAGAAGCCCGTCGAATAGAAAGAGAAAATATAGCGGTTTGGACAATGTCTGACTATCGAAGGGGGAAGTTTGACTTGGATAGTGCAATGGACTGTCTTCCGAACCCGGTATATTTAACATTTGATGTTGATGTCTTTGACTGGAGTGTTGTTCGCAGCACGGGCACCCCTGAACCGGGTGGTTTGTTATGGGACGAAGCGATGACATTATTGCAAAAAATCTTTACAAAGAAAAACATTGTCGGATTTGATGTTGTAGAACTTTCCGGCAACCGTCATGACCGGAACTCAGCCTTTGCAGTTGCCAAGCTTATTTATAAAATGTTGGGATTTAAACTTGATGGGGAAGTGCACAGAGGGTTGCTGAAATGGCCGGAGAAACCCTCTGGAAATTTATTTTAATCACCCCCCCCCCTCATTTTGCGTTCACGTTTAACGAAATTTGTTAGTTTCATAAAAATTTATAAATCTCTTATCATCCTGCGGATCTTTTTCCAGCTGCAGTCTATCTTTCCTTCTCTATGCTTCACTATAAGCTTTCGGAATGCCCACCAAATAAGAATTTTGAGTTCCGATTCCCTTGACAAAGATAGTCATTGAAAGAGAATCATTTTTTTTTGCACGGGCTCTTTTTATGTTTGATTTAAGTGTTGTTCTAATATAAAAATCCTGTTCTAAAGAATAAAGAATCAGGCGATAAAGGTCATTCCCTGTAAGATATAAATATTCAGGAGAAACAGATGAGGTATGCTCTTATTGCTTCGGAAAAACCGGAAGCTTATAGAAAAATTTATGATGCTTTAAACCCAGGATATTTCATCGACAAAACCACCGAAGTAAATGGGGTGGTTAAAGCCCTTGGAAAAAAGCGTTATGATCTTATTTTTATTGATATTGAGATTCTCTTTCGTTCGACCCAAGGCGCTGATTATACAGATGTTCTGCAAAAGTTTAAACAATTATGTCCTACAATTGATATCGTTGTTATGGCCAGACCGGACATGATCAGAGAGACGGTCAAAGCCGTAAAAGCAGGTGCCAGTGATTACCTTACACTCCCTTTAGATCCGGATGAAATTCAACTGGTGACCGAAGACATCCGCGAATCGATTATTAAAGAATCCGAGCTCGATTATTTAAGAGAACAGCTCTGGAGATCGGATTTGCTGGAAATGGCTCATACCGATAATCCTGTTGTAAAAGAAGTTTTTAAAAAGTTGCGTTCAGTTGCACCGACAAAAACGACTGTTTTACTGAGCGGTGAAACAGGTACGGGAAAAGGTGTATTGGCAAAATTAATTCACAGGTATAGTAATCGGGAACATGCTCAATTCATTTGTCTTCACTGCGGGGCCGTTCCAGACACTCTTTTAGAAAGCGAGCTGTTCGGTCATGAAAAAGGCGCTTTCACAGGCGCTTTGAAAAAAAAGTTGGGGAAATTTGAAATTGCGAGAAATGGAACCCTGTTCCTTGATGAAATCGGCACCATAACGCCTTCAGCGCAGGTTAAACTTTTGCAAGTTTTACAAGATGGCACCTTTAGTCCCGTGGGTGCTGAAAAAACCATATCAACCAACGCAAGAATTATTACCGCAACGAATTCCGATCTAAAGAAAATGACCGAGGATGGTGATTTCAGAAAAGACTTATATTATCGTCTCAATGTCTTTCCTATCGAAATTCCGCCTTTAAGAAAAAGAAAAGAGGATATTCCTTTACTGATCCAATTTTTTCTAAAGAAACTGAGCAAAGATTTCCAAAAGGATATCAAAGACATACATCCTCAAGTCAAAGAAGCTTTTAAAAAATATTCATGGCCGGGAAATATCAGAGAGTTGGAAAACCTTTTAGAGCGGGCGTATATATTGGAAACTTCTGATTTGCTAACTCCCGAAAGTTTCCCTGCCGAGTTGTTTGAAAAAGAAATGTCATCGGCTGTTTTGTCGATGGATACGGATGTTTCCCTCTCAGAAGCGCGTCAAAAGGCCGTACAAGGTTTCGAAAGACAATATCTTAAAGAGCTGATGTTAAGAAATAAGGGAAAAATAAACCAATCCGCCCAAGAGGCTGGCATCAGTACCCGTCAACTCCATAAACTTATGCTTAAATACGGTATTCGAAAAGAAGACTTTAAAAAGAGGGCCTGATTCTGTCGGGAAATAATTAAAGCGAGTACACCACCTGAATCGAGATGCGAAATTGGCGCGTTCTTTAAAAATGAGTACGTGCCCACGGGGTTGCTTTCCCGCCACTACGAAGACTTTTTTTCTCCACTTCTACGGTCTTTCCGATATGATTCAATAAAGTTGAAAATCACATCCGAATAGGAATCATTTGACCACAACCGGAACTCTTGATTCCGATTTTTCATAAAAAAAAGTAAAATAATTCTTTAATATTGACAGGTTATGATCTGGCATACCTCTTGCTATCTTGAAGCCACAAAATTCAATTGTTATTTAAGAAGGTGTGCTGATGAAATCTTTGGGTAACCATCTCATCATTGAACTTTATGACTGTAAAGCAGAGATTATTAATGACCTCCATAGGGTTGAAGACATCCTTATGGAATCCGTTAACATATCTGGTGCGGAAATCATATCACCGGTCTTTCATAAGTTTAATCCACACGGAGTAAGCGGCGTCATCGTCATTGCAGAATCTCATTTTTCCATACACACATGGCCTGAATACGGCTATTGTGCGGTGGATATTTTTACTTGCGGGGATACCATCGATAGCCATAAGGCTCTGATCTTTATAAAAAAAGCTTTTAAAGCAAAATCAATATCCGTTGTTGAAACCAAACGCGGTATCCTGAATTTGCCCGTTGAAAAAATCAAATACAAACCTGAACAGGTTGACCAAAATGTTGTATGATAAAGAATATGCTGAACTCAAATCACGCTTTGAAGAGAAACGGTCATGGGGGATGCTGTCAAGTATCGACCTTTATGGGTGCGACCCTGCTCTGATACGTGATGCTGACAAGATCAAGGAATTCGTTAAATTATTATGTGAAAAGATAAAGATGAAGCGGTATGGTGAAACGGTTGTGGTCCATTTTGGCCAAGATCCGAGAGTCTCCGGATTTTCAATGACACAACTCATTGAAACATCACTCATCTCAGGACATTTTGCCAATGAGTCAAACAGCGTATATATTGACGTCTTTAGCTGTACGTTTTATCATCCGTGGAAAGTTGCCGAATTTACAAAAGCATTCTTTAAAGCCCAAAATTATAAAATTCATATTGTATTGAGAAAATGAAATGGATTCGTGATAAGTGGGCGCCTAATGGAGCGGCCACAAATGTAAAAGTTGTAAGACACCTGGAATCTTATTCCTCTAAATTTCAGAAAATTGATGTATATGAGACAGCAAAGCTCGGGAAGATGCTTTTACTGGATGATATCATCATGTTAACGGAATATGATGAGTTCGCATATCATGAAATGATCGTACATCCGGCACTGCACGTTCATCCGAAGGTAAAAAAAGTATTGGTCGTTGGCGGGGGAGACGGAGGAACTGTCAGGGAGATATTGAAACATTCCGATATCCAAGAAGTCCATGTGTGTGAAATTGATGAAGAGGTCATCTCGGTCTGTAAAAAACATTTTCCAACCCTTGCGTTGGGATTTGATGACCCTAAAGTAAAGATATTTTTTGAAGACGGGGCTTTCTTTGTTCAGGAAAGAAAAAATGAATATGATCTGATTATTGTGGATTCATCCGACCCCATCGGACCGGCGGAAGTCCTTTTTCAGGAACAGTTTTACAGAAACATGTTCGATGCTTTAAAGGAAGACGGTATTACCGTAACTCAATCGGAAGGCATGTTCTTTGATAGAGAAACCATCAGAAAATTGTTTGCATTCAATCGCAACATCTTTCCAATCCTTTATTACTATTTCACGATGGTACCGACATATCCTTCCGGTACCATCGGATTTTCGTTTTGCTCAAAGAAACACCATCCCATAAAAGACATATATACAAAAAAAGGAATCACGACAAGATATTACACCCCGGACATACACAAGGGCTCATTTATCTTGCCAAGATTTATGGACGATATCGTCTAACTCGGCGTCTTTATTCCAGGCAGATAGAACATTTTGGTAGATCAGAACCATGAAATAATAAAAGCGAGCGCACGACCTGCATCGAAATACGAGATCGACGCTCGCTTTTAAAGATTATGATTCTGTTTTTTCCAGTATTTTATAAGATTTTACATGAATGACCTTGGCGCCTTCCTCTTCGATGACTTCGCCGATGACTTCTACGGCCTTACCGACATGATTCAACAAATCGTTGCCCATATCCGTATCTGCAACTTCATACACGGTGCCGTTTTCTGCAACAATCTGATATGTGTCGTTGATCGTTCCGGTTATGGTGATTTCGTCGGCGAATACCGGATTTGAACACATCAATATAAACGAAAAAACGCATATTATTCCTGCTGCAATCCATCTGAACTTTTTATCCATTTTATGTCTCCTCTCATTCTGGTGTTTAGTTTAAAAAGACAACCGCGATGACTTTTCACGAGTCTACCAAGCGTTCTATGAAAGACTAACTTAGCAATATGTATGCCAGTATAAATAAAGGCTGAAAATAACGGAATTCAATTCTTTACAAGAGGCGTTTCAGAACTCAGGATTCCGAGCGTTTAAAAGAAATTCTTGTTTTGCGGTTGTTGGGGCAATTTTATTAAGACACACCATTTAAAAAAAGTGACATCCTTATTTTAAGAATAAGGGAATTTTATGAAGCAATAGTTCCGATTTTCTTAAAGGAGAACTTAGCGTTCGGTTTTACGACGCAAAAACGTATGTTTTCTCATAAAAACCATTCGGTTTAATTGAATATGTCTTTCCGGTTTTTGCTGATAATTCTCAAATTTTAAAATGATTTAAAACCGATATTCACATTTTATTCTATCGTTTTTAATAAAAATTTAGATAGTTAATCAAAAATCGCATCGTTGATTTTAAGCCAAGACCCAGTTTTTAAATCATAACCAAGAGTCCCGGAATCAGGTTATGAAAATTGACCCTATTAAAATCGGATCATTGACTTTTTTGGCATGACTGTTGCTCTTATCTATGGGTGAAGGAACTGGTAAAATGTGAACCAATCAACCCACTATTAAAGGAGGCATGTCACCATTGAAAAAGACAGCCAAAAAGTCTTTAAAAACGAAAAAGAAAACAGACAAGCGCGTCACCACTTTAGGACCCGTAGAGGACCTTGAAAACTACGTTCCGTCGGATTGGTGGAACTGCATCTTTAATTCGCTTTATCTTAAAACGGATTCGGACGTTGTGGAAGATATTCATATGACACGTAAAGAAGTCGATCTGTTTTCTAAGATTGTCGACCTGAAAAATGAGGACAATATTCTTGATCTATGTTGTGGTCAAGGGCGACACGTTTTGGAACTTTCTCGAAGAGGGTTTAAAGCCGAAGGACTGGACAGGTCGCGCTTTTTGGTTCAAAAGGCAAAAGCAACGGCAAGAAAAGAGAATATCAGTGTTAGAATCAGGGAGGGAGATGCCAGAAAACTCCCCTTTTCTCCGGACGCTTTTGAGGTTGTCATGATGCTTGGAAACAGCTTCGGATATTTTGAAACTGTCCAGGACGACCTGAGGATATTAAAGGAAATATTCAGGGTGTTAAAACCCTGGGGAAGACTGCTTCTTGATGTGACGGACGGTGAATATCTTAAAAAGAATTTTCAAAACCGATCATGGGAATGGATTGATAAGAAACTATTTGTTTGCAGGGAACGCACCCTTTCCGCAGACGAACAGCGTCTTATTTCAAGAGAAATCGTAACGGATGTGACCAAAGGAATCATTGCAGACCAGTTTTATGCCGAAAGGCTTTACACAAGAGAAAATCTTCTGAAATTAATTGAAAAAGCGGGTTTTTCCGATGCAGTAGTTCACGGTGAAATCTCTACAAACTCGGTAAGGAATCAGGATCTTGGAATGATGGAAAAACGAATCATCATCACCGGAAAGGTAAAGAAAGAGTGGAGCCGCGTCCCTAAAAAATTAAAAAAAGATCCCAAAAAAAAGATCGTCGTTATTTTCGGTGATCCAAACAAGCCCGATTCATTGAAACCTTGCGGAGTTTTCGACGACGACGATTTTTACACCATTGACCAATTGAAATCGGCGCTGCAGACATTGCCCGAATATGATTTCAGCTATCTGTCTAACCACGATACCATGATTCAGGATTTAAACAAAAAGTCCGGAAAAATTCATTTTGTCTTTAACCTCTGTGACGAAGGCTTTAACAATGATCCTCGAAAGGAACTTCATCTTCCGGCACTACTTGAAGTACTTGATATACCTTACACCGGGTCTTCCACCCAGTGCCTTGCATTCTGCTACGACAAATCACTGGTACGCGGGATCGCTAGTGAAATGGGAATCCCGGTTCCAGAAGCGTTTTTCATCGAACCGGATGACACGACCTTTAACTTGCCGTTTTCCTTTCCGGTCATTGTTAAGCCCAACTATGGAGATTCCAGTTTCGGCATTACACAACAAAGTGTTGCAAACAACCATGAGCAACTCCTCAACGCAATCTCTATGATTCGAGAAAAATTGGGTTATGACAAACCGATTCTTGTTGAAGAATTCTTGACCGGAAAAGATTTGAGTGTCGGTATTATCGGGAACCCCCTGACATCTTATAATGTTTTGCCCATAGCAGAAGAGAATTATTCGGCTGTTCCTAAAGAACTGCCAAGGGTTTGCGGATATGAAGCAAAGTGGCTTCCGGATTCCCCGTATTACAAAATCAAAACTGTTCCAGCAAAATTGCCGGAAAAAACAGAAAAGTTCATTGTGGAATGCTGTATGAAGTTGTTTGAGAGACTGGAATGCAGGGATTACAGCCGGTTTGACTGGAGGCTCGACGCAAAAGGACATCCCAAGCTTCTGGAAGTCAATCCAAACCCCGGCTGGTGTTGGGACGGTCATCTGGCAAAAATGGCAAAATTTGCAGAAATGTCCTATGCGGAGATGGTACAGGCGATTCTGGGCGCTGCTGAACAGCGACTTCAAAGTACTCATGTTTCAGACGTTCCTGTTTGCACAGAAGAAACCCGCACAGTACAACCGAAAACCGCTTTTAACCGGAGCTAAAAACCTGCTGAAAGACTGTTGTCCAAAACACTTTTCGTTGGCTCTGAAACGTTTTTTGATAAATCAAAATGAACGACAATAAAACCAACCCACTAAACCCAAAAATCCGATACTCATTTTTCAAAATACCCACAGGATCCGATCTTTCGAAAAGGCGGTTACCGATTATGTCTGCGGACAGCGGAAATCCGGGACCCGTTGTGTGGCTGACGGCCTGTAGTCATGGCGACGAAGTCGGAGGTGTTGTAATTATCCAAGAGATATTCAAAAAAATCCGTCGGGGGAAAAATCTTATTAAGGGCGCTATTTTTGCTTTTCCCCTGATGAATCCGATCGGTTTTGAAACGGCCTCCCGGCATATCACGTTAAGTAAAGAAGATCTCAACCGTTCCTTTCCGGGCAATAAAGACGGCTCTCTAGGGGAGAGAATAGCGGATATTATATTTACGACGATTCTTAAAACGAATCCCAGGATTGTTTTGGATCTTCACAATGATTGGATCAAATCAATGCCTTATGCGTTGATTGATCCGGATCGCGATCCCAAGCTTTCCGATGTCAACCGAACCAGCGAATTTTTTGCTTCAACAACCGGATTATTGGTGGTGCGTGACACGGAAGAACTTCACAAATCTCTTTGCGCCAGTTTGCATAAACACAATATACCGGCACTGACACTGGAACTTGGAGAACCTAATATTATTAACGAAAAAAATGTCGAATATGGTGTAAGATCCATCGAAAAAATTTTGTTATATCTTGAAATGATTAAACCGGTGAACGAGCCGTTCCAATATCAGATCCCCGAGATTTACAACGGTAAAATCCTCAAATATTTCGCCAAGCCCTACAGTACAACCAGTGGTATAATCAGATTTCTGGTTAAGCCGGGAGATGTTGTTAAAAAAGATCAGAACCTGGCTAAAATCTACAATACGTTTGGGAGATTACAAAAAACGCTGACCGCTTTACACGACGGCATTGTTTTAGGGCATTGCGACTCTTGTGTTGCATTTCCCGGAATGCCGGTTCTGGCATTTGGAATAGAATAGATGAAAGTCTATCGCTAAGTTTCTATTTTTTTACACTTAAAAAATCCTTACTGACGACATCCATTTGATCTTCCAATTCCACCAAAATATTCTGTATTCAAGATTTAAAGCTTTTCAACACATTCGCTTACTCAAACGGATTATTGCTCATTGTTTGGAAAATCAGTACCACAAAGGGCAAAAAAAGAAGTCCCTGCGATACCAAACAAAAATGCAACAATAAAGTTGGTGGATGGGCCAATCTGCCAGAGAAAAGCACCGCCAAAAGCCGCGATGGAGACAACGATATCCCGAAGAAGATAATACAGACCAAACATGGCGGCTTTCCGGTCTTCAGGCGCAAGATCCATTATCAGTGCTTTCCGGGTCGGCTCACCAAACTCCTTGAGACCCCGCAGGATAAAAGCCAATACCAGCCATTTAAACGATTGGCAGAACAGAAGCACCACCGGAAAGATCGTAAAAAACCCAAACGTTATGACGACGAACGGCTTTTTGGTCGTTTTATCCGCCAGATACGCCACCGGAATATAGACCAGCATGGCTGTGGTCATTTCAATGGCTGTTAAGATGCCGAACGATAACGCCGTTACCGGTTCGGTAATGGTCTTCATGCACCAGACCACGACAAACGCATAGGGGATCTGTTCGCAAAACCGAACCAGAATGTCGGAAACCAGTAATCGTTTGAGCGACGGACCCATCTCACGTAATACCTTTATGGGATTTTTTTCAGGTGCTTTCGAAGATGATTCAACGGCACTTCTGGGTGGGTCTTCTTCGATGAGAATCTGTTGGAGTATCGTTGCCACAATCGCCAGCAAAAAGGCACACACAAAGGCAAACCGAACACCGTTACGCTCACCCCATAGACCGATACACACGCCGCCCAAAATGGGTCCGAGTCCCATGGGGATTCTCCTCACCAGAGAGTGCATGGAAACCCCCATGGTTCGTTTGTTCATGGGCAGCACCCGGGCGATAAGGCTCATGGTTGCCGGCAAAGAGATGGCCGACCATGAAAGAAAAAATATGGCCCCCAATACCACCGCCTGCCAGGAAGGGATCAGTATCACGATAAGAAATCCGAACATGGCAGTGACGTTAAAAACAAGCAGGGCTTTTTTGGTGCCCATGCGGTCGGAAAGATAGCCTCCGGGAAAGGCATAGAGAGCGGACAAAAGGTTGTCAAGACCGTTGAGAAGGCCGATGGATATGGCGCCGCCCCCCAGAGCGATGAGATAAATCGGTAAAAATCTCTCGGCCATCCGCTCGCCCATACCCACAAGGATAACCATGAACAGCATCCCGACGGTACTTTTTCGAAGGCCGAGAAAATCGGAAATATGTGTCCGTATGGACATAACGATACTACCTTAATATGTGCCCAACTCTAATCGGTTATATTCTGAGCATTTTGATGCTCTGAATCAATAAAAGAATTTTACACAGTTGTGGTATATGGGATTTTAGCCATCACTCCAATAAACCGGTTAACAAATAACGAACGAACGGAAGATTCTGAAACATCTTCTAATTCTTTATGTTATGTGAATTCAAGCCATAAGTGCAATACCCCATGCGTTGTTTTTCTCTTACAAAAACAAAATGGCGGCTTAAACGCCCAACTGTTTTTCTTATTGTTTGTATCTATGGTTTGATCTATACTTAACATGCTCAATTAACAGCCAAAATATCTTTTTGTTGACAAAATGCTACAATGTAACATATATGGTCAAATGTGATCTTTCCCGCAAAACGGATATTATTTGCTTTATTTCTCAGATTGTACTGAGAGATTTTTTCAATAAAACAGAGCAAAAACCGTAGATAGAGGAAATGTTGATATGTCGCTCATTACCCTAACAGCCAGTATCGGATGTGGTGCCATGAGCATTGCAAAACGTGTCGCTGAAGATCTTCAGATAGTGCTTTACGATGACGACCGCCTTCAAAAAGAAGCCCTTGAAATGGGCATATCTTCTCGAGACCTTAAGGGGTTTGACCAAAAGGCTCCCGGTTTATTCAGCCGGCTTCTCAGGCGCAGGCCGGAAATCTATTTGGAACTTATGGCGGCTGTTATCTACGAGGTGGCTCGGCGCGGGGACGGAATCATCATCGGACAGGGAGCCCCTTATTTTTTAAAGGACTTCGACTGTGCCTTGCATTTGCGATTGCATGCGTCCGAATCTTTTCGTACGCATCGGCTGGCACATCAAATTCAGATCACCCTGGAAGAGGCCGGAAAAATGATCGAAAAGCGGGATAGTGAACTCAAGGGGTTTTTGCAGTTTTCGTTTCAGATGGATTGGAATGATCTGTCATTATATGATCTGGTTATTAACACACACAAAATGGGCATTGAGGCGGCTGTCGATTTGGTTGTAAATCTGGCCAAAAATAGACATATTCAAGAGTGCAGCCTCGCTGCATTGGAATCAATGGGGAAATTATCCACATTGAAAAAGGTTGAAGCCGCCATTATCAAGGCAAACATCAACCCCCAGGAATTGGATATTGAAGTTCCTGAAAAAGGCGTGGTAAAGCTGACAGGCTTAATTAATCCCATGCGCACTGTGGCGGGTGTGACCGAAATCATAAAATCCGTTTCCGGTGTAAAAAAGGTCATTTGCGAGGCCGAAAGGCATCCTTTACCCAGTATTTAAATCCAATGACCTTATATGGCTGTATGCTATAATTCGTCGATATTTTATGATGGTTTTTATGCTGATCATTCATTTAGCTTTATTTCAAACACAACGTGCGCTTTGATAATTTGAAAGTCTTAAGTTGACTTCTAAGAGGGGTTGTGATTGATTGCTTGTATGTTTAGAAAAACTCAACTATTCGATATAACTGATTAATCTGAATAGTTTTTTGAACATTTACATCTCTAAAGAAACAAATCCGCTGAAGATCTGAGCGGTTATACTGGACGTGTAATGGGCCAAGATATTGAAAAAGAATATTTACTCAAGGCGATTGGCGCTTTTAAAAGACGGTTCATCGTGGTTTCACCCGACTTTAAAATCCTGGCTGCCAACTGCCGGCCGAACGATATTTCCGATTCTAAAGTCATTGGAAAATGCTGTTATGAAGTGTTTTATGAACGATTATCTCCCTGTGAAAATTGTGCGGTAAAAGAGTCTATAGAAAAGCGTAAACCCACACTAATGCCCAAACCGGAAAACACATTGGATATCGATGAAATGCCGTGTTATTTTGCGTATCCCATCTATTCCGGGGATGATATCGAAGCTTTTGTCAGCATGGATTTTGATCTGCCCACCCGGGGTGGGCTGGAAGAAAAACTGCAACGTTCCAATGCCTTTTTACGCAATCTCATTTTCAGTGCCGTGGATGGTGTTATTGCATCTGATAAAACCGGCAAGATTCTCATCTTCAATGATGCCGCCACCAATGTTTTTGGCTATTCGGTGGATGAAGCACTCCATCATCTCAATGTTCGGGATATTTATCCCGATAATAATGCGTATGAAGTCATGCGAAACCTCAGAAAAGACGATTACGGTGGAAAGGGTAAACTCCAATCGTATCAGGTCGATGTAATCAGCAAGCATGGAGAAGTTATTCCCATCTACCTGAATGCAAGCATTATTTATGAGAATGGACAAGAGATTGCAACCATCGGATTTTTTCATGATCTTCGAGAAGAGCTCCGAATGAAAGACGAACTGGATAAAACCCAGCTTCAGCTTCTTCAGGCAGAAAAGATGTCGTCTTTAGGCAAACTGGCCGCTGGCGTAGCACACCAACTAAACAATCCCCTTGGAGGAATTACGCTGTATGCCAAACTCATCCTGGAAGAATATGACCTGGAAAAGGGCGCTAAAGAAGACCTGGATAGAATTATAAGGGACGCTAAAAGATGTCGGGATACGGTAAAGGAGCTGCTCGAGTTTACCCGACAGACACGCCATTTAATGAGACCCCATGACATTAACCGCGCGATTACCCGGACGCTTTTTCTTTTGGAAAGCCAGACCTTGTTCCATAATATCGTAATTAAAAAGGACCTGGCCCCATCACTCCCCTTAGTCCTGTCGGACGTCCAGCAGCTGTACCATTTGTTTATGAATATCATACTCAATGCAGCACAGGCCATGGGAGGAAGGGGGACGCTTACAGTAAAAAGCCGTTTGCTTCCTGATGTGAACAGAGTTTGTATAGCCATATCCGATACAGGTCCGGGAATATCCGAAGCGCATCTTCCCCAAATCTTCGAACCTTTTTTTACGACCAAAGACGAAGGAAAGGGAACCGGTCTGGGCCTTAGTCTGGCCTATCGAATCGTTCAAAATCATGGAGGTCGTATCCGTGCTGAAAGTTCACCCGGCAAAGGAGCGACCTTTACGATAGAGCTTCCCATTGGGCCTAAACATGATGAAGGAGACGAAAGTGGAAATAAGACCTGACGCCTTGGTATTGGTTGTCGATGATGAGCAGGATATTCGTGATGCATCTGAACGTATCCTTTCTCGAGCCGGCTATCAGGTCCAAAAGGCGTCTCGTGGAGACGAAGCACTGGATATCATTAATAAGAACAGTGTCGACATTGTGCTTCTTGACTTAAAGATGCCGGGTATGGACGGGCTGGAAGTATTGGCGCGAATTCGGGAGCGGAACGCCGAAATTCAAGTGATTGTTATTACAGGATATGCTACGGTAGAAACCGCTATCGAAGCTATGAAACAAGGGGCCTATGATTTCATTCCCAAGCCCTTTGAACCGGATCAGCTTAGAATCGTTGTCCATCGGGCCTGGGAGAAGATCCGATTTATCCGTGAGGCTGAAAAACTTGAGCAGGAGAGAAATCGGACCTTGTCCGATCTGGATACGGAAAAAAGCCGCGTACGCACCATTATCGAATCTTTTCCAAGTGGCGTTGTTGTGACCGATTCTAAAGGAAGGGTGGTGTTGATGAACCCGGCCTTCAAGCAACTTCTCGGTCTTGATTCCAGCCTGAAAGCCGGCAAAGGGATAGAGGCGTATCTTCCTGACAAAGAGTTGTGTCAACTGGTCATGGAAATCTCCCGAGGAAAATACGTGGATTATGATGATCTCGGTGATTATGAATTTTCTGTCTCAAATGAAAAACATCTCATGGCCAGGGGGCAGCCGGTTTTGGGTGAACGAAATGAATGTCTCGGAGCGGTTCTCAATATTGTGGATATTTCTGATTTGAAGCTTTTGGATCAACTTAAATCGGAATTTGTAGCAAAGGTGTCGCACGAACTTCGATCCCCCCTTTCAACCATTCATGAGCAACTTGCTCTGGTTATCAAGGACATGGTCGG
>JBFESJ010000002.1:0-49447 GCA_041548585.1 Desulfobacterales bacterium
AGAGACCTCCACAACTTCACCTAACACATGGAGGTGAAATGGATATTTGCTTGCGGTTACGGTCTTAGGACCTTTGCTGTTCAATGTATCCGCTGTCAACCCGGCCGCAGAACTTGGTGTCTCTTTGCCATTATTTTCCATATGAAACTCCCGAAGGTTTACCTTCGGGATCTAATCCGCCACACAGCATAGGCGGATAAATCCTCCAGAGGCGGATAAATCTCCACTGCGTTCCGACCCCGGTAGGCGGGATTTCCGCTTCGCTCCAACAAGCAGCGGGGACTTCAAATTTAAAGATCTATACTTAGATACCATTGTGGTGGGTTCGGGCCCGGGCGGAGCAACAGTTGCAAAGAATTATCTCATATATCAAGACAGATGGAAGCCGGATTTTTTCTGCCAGATTTCAATAATCCTTTC
The DNA here is from genome assembly GCA_041548585.1 of Desulfobacterales bacterium. Taxonomy (GTDB): domain Bacteria; phylum Desulfobacterota; class Desulfobacteria; order Desulfobacterales; family UBA11574; genus UBA11574. Next base: position 421 of record JBFESJ010000002.1, read on the forward strand.
TGCGACTTGTTCAGGAGTTAACACGTCTGTATCAATTTCGTATTGAGCGGCGCTTTTATATTTGGGAATCCTTTGCCCTAACACTCCCGCTACCTCTTCAGTAAAAGTTTTTCCGGTGGTCAAGGCAGGCCGCTGGGTGCCTGCTTGAATTCGCGAGACGATCGCATCTACTGAAGCCTTCAACCAAAATATTCGGGCGTTCGTTTGCAGTGTCTCAATATTTTCAGGTCGTTCAATAACCCCGCCACCGGTATCAATAATAATATTATCAAGCCCAGCCAGTTCCCGGGCCACTTCAGATTCTATATCGCGAAACCTGGGCCAACCAAATTTTTCCACAATTTCAGGAATTGACATGCCCGCTTTTTCGACTATTTTCGCATCCATACCAATACACGGCATCCCAAGATGCATGGCGAGAATCTCTCCTACCACACTTTTCCCGGTACCGCGATACCCGATCAGTACGATATTCATGATTTCAAATGCTCCATTACGACCTGACGCATAACCTCGACAGGTGCGTCAACACCGGTAAAACGTTCAAATTGCAACACCGCTTGGTTGATAAACATTTCGGCGCCGTAAATTACTTTAAGGCCGCGGGACCTGGCCTCGGCAAGCAATTTCGTTTCAAGGGGTGTATATACGATATCAAAAACAACCTGCTCAGGTCGAAAAAGCTCGGCAGGAATTAAGGAGACGTCTTCGTTTGGGTGCATACCGACCGGCGTACAGTGGATGATTATATCCGCCATCTCCATTGCTGCAAAAAGAGCGCTTTCGGCCAGCAGTTCAGATTTGATGGAAGCATTCGTGCCGGCTTTTAAATCCGTCGTCAACTGCTGAAGCATCATCTCATCGATATCCAAAATTGAAAGTATTCCCAGGTCGGTATTGCGGGCGAGGGTAAAAGAAATCGCCCTTGCCGCACCGCCTGAGCCCAACATTAAAACATTTTTGCCGTCAATTTCTACGCCGGCATCGACAATGGCCTTTAACGCACCCGGGCCGTCCGTGCCCAACCCAACCAACCAGCCTTTTTCATTAATAACCGTATTGATTGAACCGATGTTGCGGTCTACCGCCGCAATTTCATCCACATATTTCATGGCTTCAATTTTATGGGGAATGGTGACGCTTATGCCGCGAAAGTTCCCTAACGCCCTCATGCCTGCCAATGCATTTTTTACATCCTCAACTTGGCAAGCCACATAAACGAAATCGAGGTTCAGTTTCGCGAAGGCGGCGTTGTGAATTGCTGGAGAAAGGCTGTGCGCAACAGGATTTCCGATAACTGCGCAAATTTGGGTATTGACGCTGATTGTTCTGTTGTCTTTCATAAAACCTCCTTGAGGATATTCCCCCCAAAACGGTTAAGCAGTTTCGGTGGCAAGATAACGATACCTTTGAAAATAATCCCCTTTTTGAGAACGGAATAAGCGAAAATTAAATATTGTACATTGTATTCGGATGAATCATAATATATTGGATTATCCGGTATACAGCAACGATGCTACACTGGAAGGGAAAATTTTGACTCAGATACCGAAAATGAGACGCGTTGTCAAGAATAGGAAAGGCCGGAAAGTTTTTTCCTTTCATAAATCTGTATGCAAAGACTATTTAAATGAAAAGGGGACAATCAAATGATCGAAGAGATTACTGCGCAGGAGCTTAACACAGAGAACTTCATCAATGAGAAGGTCAAGGAGATCCAGGATGTTGTCGGGGACGGGATGGCGATCAATGCGCTTTCGGGAGGCGTTGATTCGTCCACGGTTACGATGCTCGGTCATCGCGCCTTGGGAGACCGGCTCAAGACCGTGTTTATCGAAAACGGTCTTATGCGTGAGGGAGAGCCCGAAAAGGTTGCCGGTCTTTTCCAAAAGCTTGGCGTCACGGTCGAGGTTGTGGATGCACAAAAAGAGTTCTTTGCCGCACTCGAAGGTGTTACGGACCCCGAAGAAAAACGCGAGGCCATTACCCAGGCGTTTTATCAAGACGTATTCGGACGCCTCGTTAAGGAAAGTAACGCAAAATATTTGCTCCAGGGAACCATATTGACCGATATCGATGAAACCGTCGCAGGAATAAAACGGCAGCATAATGTCTTCGAGCAGCTTGGGATCGACCCGAAAGAGGCTTTTGGCTATCACATCATCGAGCCGCTCATCCAGCTTCGCAAAGACGGCGTTAGAAAAGTAGGGGAGGCTCTGGGGCTTCCGACAGAACTCTTTGATAGAATCCCATTCCCGGGTCCGGCGCTCGCGGCACGCGTGATCGGCGAAGCAACCCCGGAGCGCATCGAGACGGTTCGAAACGCAACCGTCGTGGTCGAACGGCTGCTCAAAGACACTGGTGCATTCCAGTATATGGCGATCCTTCATGAAGACCGCGTGACCGGCATGCGCGACGGATTGCGCGATTTTGGTCAGCAGATCGAGGTGCGTTGCTGGGAAAGCGTCGATGCACGGGTGGCAACACCGACACAGCTTTCTTTCGAAATCCTCGAGAAACTCGCCGGCGAGATTCTTCGCGATGTGCCCGGCATCGTCAGTGTCACGTACAACATAGCACCGAAGCCCCCTTCAACAATCGAAGCGGTCTGATGAAAGTAAAAGAGAATGGGGCAACCCTTGATTAAAGCAATAATTTGACTTTCTGCTATTAAGTTACCATTTTCGTTAGATAATCTACAAATTATCATAGGAGAATCGACGCACCACGTCGGATTGAACTGTGTTTGGAAGCATTCTTATTTCTGTTTGCACATTGATGCACATTTACGTCTTCTGGCGGGCCGCCACAGTGCCGCTTATTGCGCGGCATGTTCCCCGAAAGCTCTTCATCGCCTCAGGTCTTGCCCTATGGGCAGGTTTTTTCCTTGGCCGCATCTTTGGCCACGGAGGCACAGGACTACCGGCTGCAGCAATCGAGTTTTTCGGTATGAACTGGATGGCTGTATTGTTTCTGCTTTTTGTTTCTCTTCTTGTACTGGAACTTGCCACCGGGTTCGGCGTTCTCTTTCACCGGTATGTGCCCTCTTTGCGTGGCTGGGCACTTGTCGCTGGGGGGGTGCTTTCCGTGATCGCGCTTGTCCAGGGCCTGCGTCCGCCTGTGGTGCAAAGCTATGAAGTGCGACTTTCCGGCCTTCCCCATGAGATGGACGGAACGGTACTCGTCGCCATGTCCGATCTGCACATCGGCTCGTTGCTCGGCGAGGGATGGCTGGCAGAAAGGGTTGCCCAGGTCCGGGCACAGCAGCCCGATATGGTGGTCCTGCTCGGCGACCTTTTTGAAGGACACGGGCAACCCCCACGGGAGCTGATTTCGGTCCTTGGCCGTCTCTCCGCACCGCTTGGAGTATGGGCCGTTCCCGGCAATCACGAGTTTTACGGTGGTCGTAATGGCAGCATGAGCCTGATTCAAGATGCCGGTATCCAGTTGCTTCGCAACCGCTGGGCTGAAATCCGCTCTGGCTTTGTTCTGGCAGGTGTGGAGGATCTCACCAGCTATCGCCGGTTCGGCCGGGACGGCGATCCCATCGCGCAGGCACTCTCAGATCGACCGCCGGGTCCCACTGTTCTACTCTCACACACACCGTGGCAGGCCGAGAAGGCAGCGAATGCCGGTGTAGGATTGATGCTCAGCGGCCACACGCATGGCGGACAAATCTGGCCCTTTAGCTATCTGGTCCGTCTCCGGTATCCTCTGCTGGGAGGGCGGTACGAAATAGATGGAATGACCGTCATCGTCTGCCGCGGCACAGGCACATGGGGACCGCGTATGCGACTCTGGCGTACCGGCGAAATCCTCCGGGTGACGTTTCGCGGGAAAAAATGACGTTGGGGACGTGGGTGTCTGAGATTTGATCGCAGTTAATTGTTCATGTTAGATTAAAGGTCGAATGGATAAGGAGGACAAGATGCTTAAAATAGGTAAAATTGCCTTTAAATGGTTAATCGTTTTGTTTATAGGCATATCATTTTTTACGCCTGGGGCAGTTTTTGCAGATGAGATTACAGATTCCATTGAAGAAGCGATAGAATATTATAAGGAAGGTGATTACGTTGAAGCTGCCAATAGCCTCGACTATGCTTCTCAGCTTATACGCCAAAAGCGAAGCGGCAACTTGGAAGCGTTCTTGCCCGAACCATTAACCGGGTGGTCAGGAGAGGATATAAAATCACAGGCTGCCGGTGCAGGATATCTTGGTGGAATGATTTCAGCTAAAAGGAAGTATCGCAAAGATCAAAGTTCTGTTACGATAGAGATAATTACGGATTCTCCAGCCCTTCAATCTATGGTTATGGTATTTTCCAATCCTGCTTACGCTTCAGCTGATGGAGGGAAGTTAACAAAAATAAAAAGGCAAAAGGCTATCATAAAGTACCGTCCATCAAAAAAAGATGGAGAAATAAATATTGTTGTAGGGAAACAATACCTTGTGACGATTAAAGGACGGAATGTCGTTAAAAATGATTTGGTCGATTATGCTTCGGCAATCGATTACAAAAAGCTAAAAAAGTTTTAAAACTCAGAAACAATAGATTCGCATTTAAATAATCTCAGACCGTCTAATCTGGATCCACCTCGGGATTACTTGCCAAATCCTAAACTTTTACCAATTTCCATCGACCTGACAAGGGATATCGGTTTTAGCCCTATTAGATCGCATTTGGGAATCCAACCCACTGTAGAGTTTGGAATATAAAAACAATTTTGACCCTTAAAAGGTCCATCTTTGACTACCCATCCATCTTGTACGGCAATTTTTTTACCTGCAAGTCTTTTTGCTTCGGTATTGTAATTCATCTTCTTTGACGGTTGAAATATTGCTTCATAAAACATGAAAAAATTCCCTTACTAAAAAAAGGACAATCCCGCCCATTTTGGGGAATGTCCTTTTTTCTGATTAAAACTGTAAGCTAAACCACAGTGACATTTGTTGCAGAAGGACCTTTTGGGCCCTGCTCTACATCAAAAGTAACTCTGTCGCCTTCATCAAGAGTCTTGAAACCGGTTGCATTGATTCCTGAATGATGAACAAATACATCCGGGCCTTCTTCCTGTTCGATGAAGCCGTAGCCTTTGCTGCTATTAAACCATTTTACGATTCCATTAGTCATGGTGACGCCCTCCTTTCAAAAAATTCTCATAGTTCCACACTGCAGGTTGCCACTTTGACAAATGGATATTTCCTTCAGAACGAAACCGGCCCGCCAACTAAAGACGAGCCTTTATTGATTGTTAAGATAATAAGGTGTTGTTGAAAAAAGTCAAGGAAATTTTGTGGTTATTTTTTTATATTGGATTACCGTTTTATTTAAATTTACAAGCTATTTCAAAAATACAACCCACGCCCAATTACGGAGTTGCCCCGCACTATAGGACTCTTCGTTTAATAGAACTCTTGATGGTGGGTCGCGAGTCTCTTCAAAATGCGCGCATACTCCCTTGTATGCTGCGCTTTTTCATCGGCTCACGCCCCCGATTATCGGGATTTCGCAAACCTTAACTTGCTTTTGAACGCAATCTGCATTTTTGAGATGGCTTGTCGTGTTATTCGGCCCTCAATGCCTCTATTGGATCCAGGCTTGCAGCCCGATGGGCGGGCAAAACCCCGGCCAGAAGGCCGATAACAACAGCCAGGATTTCAGCCAACACAACATACAACCACGGGGTATGGGTGGGAAGGGCCGGCACGGTTGCCCCTATAAGCCACGCTCCCCCGGCGCCGATCATCAGGCCGGCGAAACCACCGATGCCTGATAACACAACGGCTTCGCCGATGAAAATGGCCAGTATCTGTCCGCGGCCTGCTCCGATGGCGCGAAGCAGCCCGATCTCGGCCCTCCTTTCATTTACACTGATCGTCATTATCGTGAGAATTCCGACACCGCCAACAAGAAGTGATATCCCTCCCAAGGCGCCCACTGCCAGGGTGAGCATGTTGAGTACGGATCCCAGTACATCCAGCATTTGTTCCTGGGTAGTTATGGTGAAGTCTTCTGCGCCGTGCCTATCCATGAGGAGTGATCTGATGCTTTTGACAATTTCATCCAGACTGCTGTCGGCGGCATAAAGCAAATCAATTTCTATAAGACTTTCCCGGTCAAACATGGCCAGGGCTCTATTGGTCGGGATGTAGACGGCATCATCCAAATCGAATCCAAGCATCTGGCCTTTGGATTCCATGACACCGATGACCCGAAAGCGCTCTCCGCCGATGCGGATACGCTGTCCGAGTGGATTTTCTGAAGCGAAAAGTTCATCCCTTACCTTGCCGCCCAGCACGGCAAAGGCGCGAGCGGTGCGGGGATCGTCATCCGGCAGGAAACGGCCTACGGCGACTCTCATCTGCCATACAGTGGGCACCTGAGAACTGACACCGAAGACATACGTTCGCCTGCTGCGCTTTCCGAATTCCACAGATGCGTTTCCCTGGACAAAGGGAACCACCCCAAGGATTTTTGGCGTTCGCCCGAGGGCCAGCGCATCATCAATGCTCAAGGGGCGGACATTGCTGATAACGGCACCTGACATGCCGGCGGTAGTGGTTTTGCCTGGCGAGACAGCGATAAGGTTGGTGCCGAACTGGGTGAACTCTGAGAGAACGAACTTGTGGATGCCTTCACCGATGGAAGTGAGTAGCACCACTGAAGCGATACCCACAGCAATGCCCAGGGCCGTGAGAAAACTGCGCATCCTCTGGCTGGATATTGCGCCAATGGCCAGCTTTGCGGAATCATTGATCAACATGGTTTAAGTTCTTTTACATTATCTGCGAGACAAAGCCTCTACCGGATCAAGTTTTGCCGCCCGTCTTGCGGGTAACACTCCGAATACCAGACCCGTAAAAAGCGCAACGAAGACCGCCGCTCCCAAGGCCCAGATCGGGATTGCAATCGGAAATCTGGGAAACGCGCGAGCAAGCCCCCAGGTTCCGATAAATGCCAGGATGAGCCCGAAGCCAGCACCGATAAGTGAGAGAATGGCGGATTCCGCTAAAAAAAGGCGAAGGATTTGGTTGGCCGGGGCGCCGATGGCCTTGAGAAGTCCGACTTCAGTGGTGCGCTGTGAAACGGCGATCAGCATCACGTTCATAATCAGAATACCGGCAACCGACAGGCTGATGGCGGCGATGCCGGCGACACTCAGGGTCATGGCCACGAGAATCCGATCAAAAGTGGAAAGCAGGGAGTCCTGGGTGATGACGGTGACGTCGTCTTCGCCTTCATGCCGTTCGCGGATGGTGGTCAATATCGTCTTCTTGGCTTTGGGAATAGCATCGCGGCCGTTGGCCTGCACCAAGACGCGGAAAAGCGCAGAGGTATTGAACAATGACTGCGCAGAGGCGACAGGAACAACCGCTACATCTCCCATGTCCAGCCCTATGGATTGGCCTTTTTGAGACAGCACCCCGATGATTCGAAAGCGACGGTCACCGATACGTACCCATTCTCCTAAAGGGGATTGATTCCCAAAGAGTTCTTTTTTGAGTTTGTACCCCAAAACGCAGACCGCCAATCCCTTTGTGGGGTCACCGGCGGGAATGAACCTGCCCTGGGCCATTGAAAGATGGCGGATTTCAAATAGCGCTTCGGTGGAGCCGAGAATCGTGACTTCCCGGTCTCGATGCTTCCAGGAGACAGGTGCGGAACCCACCGTGATCGGTGCCACACGGCGGATGGCGGAATTCCGGGTGAGAGACAGAGCGTCTTCCAGCGTAAGATCCCGGGGTGTTTCCCCCAGCAGTGGGGGCGGGCCGCCGGTTGTTTCAGACCGACCCGGCAATACGATCAACAGATAGGTGCCCAGAGAGCTGAACTCCTGGGTTACAAACCGGCGGGCACCTTCTCCCAATGCAGTGAGCAAAATTACCGATGCCACACCGATGGCCATGGCAAGAATCATTAATAGCGTTCGGGTTGGATAACCTGACAGCGCTCTCGTGCTGAATGGAATGACATCTCCGACTTTCATTTTTTTATATATTCCCGGTATCTGTTGAGATCTTCCCGTCAACCAGCTGGACTCTCCGGGAGGCCCGCTTTCCCAAATCGGGATCATGGGTTACCATAATCAGGGTCATGCCCTTATTGTGGAGGTCTTCGAGGATTTGGATAACTTCTATCCCCGAGGCCCTATCCAGGTTGCCCGTGGGCTCATCTGCAAGAATCACATCCGGCTGCATGATAGTGGCGCGAGCAATGGCAACGCGCTGGCGCTGTCCGCCGGATAACTGGTCTGACCGATGTTTGGCACGGTCGCTCAGACCGAGAGAAGAGAGGGCCGCCTGGACACGGGATTTCCTTTCAGCCGGATCCACACCGGCAAGGATCATCGGCAATTCCACATTTTCAGCAGCGCTGAGGCGGGGTACCAGATGGAAAAACTGAAACACAAAACCAATCTTGTTACGACGCACCGATGCCTGCTGGTCATCGGTCAACTCGGTTGTGTCCAGGTCTTCCAGGGTATAGATTCCCTTGTCAGGTCTGTCCAAAAGACCGACAATATTGAGCAGGGTCGATTTCCCTGACCCCGAAGGGCCCATGATGGCAACATATTCCCCCTGATGGACGGTGAAGTTCACGTTGTTGAGCGCGTGAACCGCTTCGTTGCCCACCAGAAATGTCCTATCGATGCCGGCTAAATCAATCATCGCTCCTCTTTGGATACCATCGCAGTGACACCATCTTTCATCCCGGCGCGATCCACATTGACCACCACCAGTTCGTCCGGTTTTAGACCGGAAATGACCTCGGTAAAGTACCAATTGGAAATTCCGCTTTTGAAAGTGCGTTCTTTGATCACTTTATTGTCAGGGAGATAAACAAAGACTCGATCCCCCTCCAGCACGGCTTCTGTAGGGATGCGCAACGTGTTTTCCCGAACATCGAGTATGATTTCGACATCTGCACTGTAACCTGCCAGCATTAGCCGGATGTCCTTGGATACGGTGAATTGTACCTCTACGTCCACGGTTCGGGCTTGCTTTTCGCGATCGAGTACATAGGGGGCGATCCGTCGGACCTTGCCGTCAAAGCGGCGATCACCGAAGGCGTCCAGGCTTATCCGGGCGGTCATGCCTGGTGCAATGTTGGGAACATCGACCTCATCAATGGGTGCGGTTACATAAAAGCAGGTGTTGTCAATAAGGTCTACCACCGGCGGAGTGGCAATGCCGATGGGGGATGGTGTTACGTACTCACTCAGCTCGCCGTTGATCTCTGCAACGACACCATCAAAAGGGGCGATAAGGCGGGTTCGGGCCAGGTTTGCTTTGGCGACGCTGATACGGGCTTCGCTCATAAGGGCGGATGCCTTTGCTGCTTTGTAATCCGCCCTGAGGGCTTTGGCATCGGTAACGGCCTTGTCTGTTTTCTCTTCAGAAGCTGCGCCTGTGGAACGGAGTTTTACAAGACGGTTGGCTTCCCGCTGGGCGACTTCGGCTTTCAAAAATGCTGCTTTGGCACGAGCCTTTGCAGCTTCAGCTTCGCTTTTCCTAAGACGAACTTCTGCAACCAAATCCCTGTTCCAGATTTCGAGGAGAAAATCTCCGCCCTTCACCGTGTCTCCTTCACGGATGGAAAGCTTGGCAATCTGGCCTCCGATACTAGGAGAGAGCTTGGCACGTCGGCAGGCTTTAACGGTTCCCGCACGTGTATTTGCTACAGTACGTTCCACAATGCCTCGATCCACGGGCTTAAGCAGAACTTCGACAGGCTCCGGACGCGTGAAATGCCAAACGATAACAGCCGCGGCTGCAATAACCAAGACCAGAACAATCCAGCGAACATATCGGCGGTTCATCGAGTCACCCCTTTTGGCTTTATTGTCGTTATAGCAGACCAAAGATGTAGCTCTGCATAGGTACAACACTATGAAAAAATATTACAGTATTTTTTCATAAAGGACCTGTAAAAACTCTTTACTTATTTTGCAACTTGCTGATTCAATTACATAACTGTTTAGAATAACCGGCAGGAGAATGATGAGACAGCAAGTTTCGCTCCCATATTTATATGGGTGTTCATTTTATAATGATGTTTTTATCTGATGTTAGCAGTTGTTAAACTATCCCAATTTTACAACCTGTAAAAAAAACTGACATTATAAGTCGAAATAGAAAATAACAGTCGTTTAAAACAACACGCAATTTAAATTAAATCAATATGTTAGAAGATATTTTATTCAAAATTTATTTGGCTCGGTTATTGCTTTATGGATCACTAGAAGCAACATGAGCTTCAAAAATATTTTGCGACTCGAATATCAGCAAAATCCCTTCATTTTAAAAATTGACATGAAAGGAGGTGGTTTTTCGCACTGGTCAATAAATCCAGCCCATTGATTTTTTACACGGGGGCTCGAAAAATCAAAGTTTATTGTTTTGTAACGTAAGTTTTCGTCAAAATCAAAGAAATTGCTTGATAGTTGTTCCTCTAATTAGATAATAATATTATAGGTGTTATTTGTTAAATTGAGGGAAAGAAGGGGTGAATGTGTTACGTTTCAAAATAAACAACAGCATTGAAGGAGGTTAACATGTCAATAAAAAATAAAAAATTATTCGTATTCGCGTTTACCGCATTATTGGTGCTGTTTGTGTTCACATCGGGCTATGCTTTCAAAACCGTAAAATTTGCAGTGATCACCGATACCCATATGGCCCTTTATGGGGAAGATGGTATGAAGATGGGCGCTTCGAGCACGAAGATCGTTGAAAATACCGTGAAGGCCTTGAACAAGATGGTTGATCTGGATTTTGTTGTGGTAACAGGAGACCTTCTTTTGGATGGAGAGCCGTGGAATCTGGATTTGATCAAATCTTATCTGGATGAATTGAAGGCGCCATATTATGTGATCGCCGGAAATCACGACCAAGCCATATCCAAGCAGGCAAAACCGGGTCAGGCCCCATATGTCGGCATCAGCAGGAGTACATTGGTCTGGGCCTTCCAAGGCCATGGTTACGATGGGGGTAATGCTTACTGGGGTGCAGATCCCGTGCCAGGACTTCACATCATCGGGCTTGACTCCAACATATCCACCGGCTGGGGCGGAACGATCCCTCCATCTGAAATAAGGTGGCTGGAAGAAGAGCTTTCCGCAAATCGGGACAAAGTCAACCTTTTGTTTTGTCACCACAATTTTGTTGCCTGGAGTAAAGACGATGAGCCCGGCGGGAAATTTGATCAGTTCCAGGTGGATAACGCCACTGAAGTCAGAAAGGTCTTGGAAAAATATACCCCCGGTTTGCAACTTGTGTTGACCGGACATCGTCACATTGGTCTGCGCCATAAAAAAGTCAATGGGATAACCTACATTGTCCACCCCGCTGCTGTCTCTTACCCCAACCAATATACGTTGTATACACTGACCCCGACCAGCGCTGAATATGAAACAAAATGGGTTCCCATTGAAAAAAAGATTATTGACACCGGCAAGGCAAATTTGCTGAAGGACAAATGGTGGAGCCCGACGGGTGCGACAGATGAGCAGATGTTAGAGTTTTTTGAGGGACCCGGCGATGTATTGAAAAAGGGAACCCTGCAGCTCAAACCCGTTGTAGCCAAATAATAAGATGGCATCTTATTTGAGATTTTTTAGGCAATATGAAAAGGGCAACTTTTGAAATTTCATTGAGGGTTGCCCTTGCTGCTTCGGATTCGGGTTCTTTGGGTTTTATTAAAGGAGGGGAACAGAGATGATAAACGTTAAAAAACTTCCAATTTCAATTATTTTGAGCGTATGTGTTGCCGCCGCTTATTTGGGATTATTCCCCCGAACTTCCCATGCAGTCACAAAAATTACCTTTTGGCATGCCATGAGCGGAAAAAGGCTTCCGGCAGTTGAAAAGATTGTCAACGGCTTTAATGAAGCTCATCCGGACATTAAAGTTGAGGCCCAATTCATGGGAAAGTATAAGGAGGTTATTTCAAAGACCATTGCTGCAGTAAAGGCCGGAAGACCACCGCACATCTGTCAAGCCTATGAGGTGGGGCTTCAGACCATGCTCGACAGCGGTGTCATCGTTCCTGTCTATGAACTCTTCAAGCCCGGAGAGGTTGACTTTGGTGATGTAGTAGGCCCCATCAGAGATTACTATTCCGTGGGTGGGGAACTTTACTCCATGCCCTTCAATTCTTCCACCGCAATTGTATACTACAATAAAACGCTATTTAAAAAAGCGGGTCTCGATCCAAACAGGCCACCAACGACATACAGTGATATTGAAAAAATGGGGAAAAAACTGATCGATTCCGGGGTCGTACCCAATGCTTTTTCCACGGGATGGCCGTCCTGGATTATGGAACAGGCCCATGCGTATCACAGTCAATTTTACGCCAACAATAGAAATGGCAGAACAGCAAGGGCAACAGGATTATGCATTAACCGGGAATTTGGAGTCAAATATGTGGAAACCATGTCACGCTTTGCCAAAGAAAAGATTTACATCTATGGCGGAAGAGAATATTCGGCCAATAAGGCTTTTTTGGCACAGCAGATCGCAATGCTCATACAGTCCACTTCTTCCGTGGGTTCTATGGAAGATGCCGCAAAGGGAAGGTTTGAAATAGGAACGACCTTCCTTCCCAGATTTGAAAATTATCCCAGAGGCAATTCAGTAATCGGGGGCGCAACGTTATGGGTTCTGAAGGGACATCCGAAAAAAGACTACGATGCCATAAAGGCCTTCCTCAAATGGACCTTACGGCCGGAAGTCGCCATGCAATGGCACAAGGATACAGGATATTTCCCTGTAACAAACAGTGCCTTAAAACGCTTGATGGATGAAGGCTGGTTTTCCGAACACCCCAATCATCTGACAGCCTTTTTACAGATATTGTCCGGTGTAAAAAATCCGGAGTCTCAAGGGGTCCGACTGGGGAATTTTGTTGAGATTCGGAACATTGTTCAAACCGCTCTTGAAAAGTCTTTTGCAGGGTCCGCATCCCCTAAGAATGCCCTCGACGAGGCCGCAAAGGAGGCAAACCGGGTTTTGAAGCAATATACAGAACTCTATCAATAGACAATGAGGGGATTTGTGGGAAGGTTCCTTGGTGGACCTTCCCCAACACAGGTTAAATATGGTTACCCGATTTCCAAATAAAATACTTCCCTATCTTCTTCTTTTACCTTCTATCGTCGTCGTTATTGTCTTTCTTATTATCCCTTCGATACAATCCTTTTATCTGAGTTTGTTCAGGGTGTCGCCTTTTGGCGATGTTCTGATTTATAAGGGATTTTCTAATTTTGTTGCGCTACTAAAAGAACCCGGATATCTCAATAGTCTTATACGGACGCTTGTTTTCACCTCTTTCATCGTCCTGGTGGGACTGACGGTTTCTCTTTGTCTGGCACTGCTTGCGAATTTGAAAATTAGGGGTGCAGGAGTATATCGAATCGCCCTTATCTGGCCGTATGCGTTATCCCCGGCCGTGGCAGGGACGATATGGGCGCTTCTCTTTGATCCCGCTACCGGCGCAATCATCTATTTTTTAAAATTAATCACCGGACATACGTATAACTGGATGACCAGTGGAACGTTGGCCCTTTTCATTGTCACATCTGCAGCAACGTGGAAAATGCTTGGATATAATGTGATCTTTTTCCTTGCCGGTTTGCAAAATATTCCCCAAGAATTAAATGAAGCGGCAAGCATAGACGGCGCGAGCGGAATGAGGCGTTTTTGGAAAGTAACCTTTCCCATGCTGTCACCCATGACGTTTTTTCTTTTTATCATGAATTCTCTTTACGGCTTCTTCGAAGTCTTCGGTCTCATTGACGTCATGACACAAGGCGGACCAGGAAGAGCCACAAATATTCTTGTTTATAAATTATATGAAGACGGCTTTGTTAATTTTCGAACCGGCTTTGCCTCGGCGCAGTCTATCGTCCTGTTTGTCTTTGTGGCCATTTTGACGGTATTGCAGTTTCGTTATGCAAAAAGATGGGTGTTTTACCGGTAAATTTTTGGATGGGTTTTTCGAATGCGGTACTCTAGAGGATTTAAAATTTTTGCACACGTCACCTTGATTGTCGGCATTCTAATCATCGTTTTCCCGGTCGTCTTTGCTTTTATCGTTAGCACGCACACCTTCCAGGATTCTTTCGTTTTCCCGCCAAAATTCCACCCCGGCACCAACATCATCCACAATTATGCGACGGCGTGGAGCAGGGTAAATATGGGCAGACTGCTCTTTAACAGCACATTCATGTCGATTTCGGTGTCGGCCGGGAAGATCGTTCTTTCCATGCTTGCGGCCTTTGCATTTACATATTTCGGCGAATTCAGAGGGAAGCATCTCTTTTTCATCTTAATCCTGGTCACACATATGCTCCCTTTACCCATTCGAATTGTGCCCACTTTTGAGCTAATGGACAACTTCGGCTGGATCAATACTTACTATGCACTGACAATTCCTTTTTTTGCAAGTGCCACTGGAATGCTTCTGTTCAGACAGTTTTTCCTTACGGTACCGACCGATCTTTGCGACGCTGCAAGAATGGACGGGGCAGGACCGTTCAATTTTTTGTGGAAGGTTCTCTTCCCTTTATCTCGAACAAATATGATGGCGCTTTTCATGATCGAATTCATCTACATGTGGAATCAGTATCTTTGGCCTCTGATTGTTACCAACTCCAATGAGATGAGGGTTGTTCAGATCGGTATAAAGATGCTGCTGGCCGGAGAGGAACAAGCCGCAGAGTGGAATGTAATTATGGCCGGAACCATCATTGTGATGATTCCTCCCTTGATCATTCTCTTTTTACTACAAAGAACTTTTGTTAAGGGATTTGCGATGCGGCAGGAAAAATAGTTCATCTAAAAATGGTTGAGGAATATGGCACAGATAGGCTTGAACAATGTGAACAAAAAATTCGGAACAAATTGGGTTGTTCGGGATTTCAATTTGAAGGTCGAGGACAAGGAATTTGTCGTCCTGGTGGGCCCTTCCGGATGCGGTAAGACCACCACACTTCGAATGATTGCCGGACTCGAAGAGGTTACGGAGGGCGAGATCTTTATCGGTGAAAAAATGGTGAATCATCTTCCGCCAAAGGATCGGGATATCGCCATGGTATTCCAAAGCTACGCACTATATCCTCACATGAATGTCTTCAACAATATGGCGTTTGGTTTACAGAATAGAAAATTCCCCAAGCACGAAATTAAACGACGGGTCACAGAAGCTTCCGAAGTACTGGGCATCCGTGAACTCTTAAAACGGAAGCCAGGGGAGTTATCCGGGGGTCAACGGCAGAGGGTGGCGATGGGAAGGGCCATTGTTCGAAAACCTCAGGCCTTTCTCTTCGACGAGCCGCTGAGCAATCTGGATGCCAAACTGAGAGTTCAGATGCGGGCGGAATTGAGCAAACTCCACGAAAGGCTTAAAACGACCATCGTTTACGTCACCCATGATCAGGTTGAGGCCATGACCCTTGCCAGTCGAATCATTATCATGAATGAGGGGCGGATTATGCAGGCCGGAAAGCCATTGGAAGTCTACGAAAACCCCAAAAATAGTTTTGTCGCCGGATTTATCGGCAGCCCTTCAATGAATTTTATTGAAACAAAACTGGTGGAGGATGCCGGACGATTTTACGTGGACGCAGAGGGTTTTCGTTTGGTCATACCGAAGAATTTGGAAAGCAGATATCGATCTCACATAAATGAAAAGGTCGTTTTCGGAATCAGGCCCGAACATATCAACGACAGCTTTTTCGTGAATGATATTCATGGAAGGGATGAAGTAAAAGCGATGGTGGATGTCGTAGAGCCTATAGGATCAGAAGTAATTTTGATCGTTACCATCGGGGAACATCGGATGACAGCAAAGGTAGACCCGCGTACGAAGGCGACCGTCAACCAGGCCATAAGACTTAATGTTGACATGAAAAAAATGCATATTTTCGACAGGAAAACCAAAGCGGTTATCCGTTAATCAAAGATGAAAGCGTTACGGTATTTGAAAGGAAAAGGCATTTTTGAAACTAAAAGACGGATAAATAATACTTAACCATGAAACCGTTTGAACAATTTCCGAAACATTATAAAAAAAATATCCGCTACATTCTGACGGATATTGACGACACCCTTACCATCAAAGGACACCTTCCTGCGGAAGTTTTTTACGCCATGGAACGGCTGCAAGAGATTGGTATTCGAGTTGTTCTCATTACCGGGCGTCCGGCCGGATGGTGCGACCATATGGCACGCATGTGGCCGGTGGACGGGCTGGTGGGAGAAAATGGAGCGTTTTACTTTTTTTATGACATTCAACAAAAAAAAATGATCAGGCGCTACTGGAAATCGGAAAAGGAACGTGCAGCGGACCGGCGAAAACTTGAAAAAATAAAGCATGAAATCTTAAGAAAAATACCGGATTGTCGGGTGGCATCGGATCAGGCTTATAGAGAGGCGGACCTGGCCATCGATTTTTGTGAGGATGTTCCCCCTGTTCCCATGGAAGATGTAGAGGAAATCGTTCGATGCTTTACAAGAGCCGGTGCACGTGCGAAAATAAGCTCCATCCATGTCAACGGATGGTTCGGAGACTACGACAAGCTCGCCATGACCCGTATGCTCTTTAAGGAAGTTTTTAAGAAGGAACTGGATAAAATTAAAGAACACGTCATTTTCATAGGAGATTCCCCAAATGATGCCCCAATGTTTGATTATTTTCCCAATTCGGTTGGCGTGGCCAATATATTGCGTTTTAAAAATAAAATAGATCCTAAACCGGCCTGGATAACGAACAATGAGGGCGGTTATGGATTTGCGGAAATGGTGGATACTCTCCTTTCATCATCGGTCGAAATTCCATAAAATCCACTTCAAATAATACTAAAGAAAGTGTATGCTGTTTCTGACGCTTGAAGAAAAATCAAATTGAGATAGTTGGGCACGTCCATTGGAATTTTGGTTGGTTGAATTGGGTGTCGGTCCAAAAAAGACGTTGGCATCATAAACAAATTAATATTTGTGTAAATCCACCCCGGCGCGTTTCAATTTAGGGGCTGTTGGCCAAATCACTAAGGTGTCTGAATGATCAAAAATTACAAGGAGACCGGACTGAAGATTCGAATGCGCCAGGTTGGCCCATGGGGTCTGAATGCTTATGCACTGGTTTGTACAGAAACACGGAAAAGTGTCCTTATCGACCCTGGGGCAGAGCCAGAGGCATTGGCGAAAATGCTTGAAAAAAGTGATCCCGTGGCAATAATACTGACCCACACCCACTCCGATCACATGGGGTCGTTGGCCCAAATGCGACAACGACTCAAGGTGCCGCTAATGGCCCATCCCGGACCTCACGCTGGGGTTATGAATTTGGACGCCGACCGCTGGCTCACCCATGGCAGCAGGGTTAACATCGGCAATTATCAAATAAACGTATATCATACACCCGGCCACACGGATGATCAAATATCTCTGGTGGATGAGGTCCATCATTACGCCATTGTCGGAGATACGATTTTCGACGGTGGCCCTGGCAAAACATGGTCTGAAGAGGGATTCCGGGTGACCCTGGAAACATTACGAAACATCGTATTGTCCTGGCCGGACGAGACCATTTGCTATCCAGGTCACGGCCTTTCATTTTGCCTGGGGGATAAGCGCCGGGATATCGAAGCATTTCTAAATAAAGATCATGGATTATTTTTTGGGGATGCAACGTGGGCTATGTAGCCCGATGGTTGTATTGGATCCGCATCCTCAAATCGCGATGATGATCTGGCAACGGTCAAACAAAGGATTCGCTTGACTTGACGGATGCTTTTTGAAGTTCCTGCCGATTTTGGGGTGTAGGCTTTGAGGTTTATAAAAGAAGTGTTCTCCGGTTTTATCTAAAATTCATATCATACGGATCAAACTGATCCCACCATCCTCATCTTCATATACTCGCTTAATACCACCGAATGTGTCAGACTTTTTTACAATGTGAAAAGATTGAAAACTTAGAATTGATTTCGCAACCGAGTATCACCATTTAAAATTACGACAACTTTTTAAAATATCAGCTTTTATTAAAAAATATCTTGGACATTTTAGATGGCACGTAATTTGCTCTAACTTGTGAATATATGGTGTAAATCCTTTTTTCTAAAATGACCAAGAGAGATCCGCACGCTATTTCCATTGTCTGGTGTATAAGTCAATCCGCTAATTTTCTTGTGGTAACCTTTTGGGTTTCATTTTTCAATTCTATAGGAGAAGTTTTCGGGGCGTTTCTATAAAAATACGTAATTTGGAAACTCTCCACTTAAGGGGAACGGGCACCATATTTTTGTCCCAATTATGGGTCGGATGACAACTGGTGTATGGTTGAAATGTTGAGGGATGTCAGGAAATCAGGCAGCAAACAGAGAAAAATAAACTTCAACCTGTAGCATCTGGAGGAACTGACCTCTTCAACCCAAATAATCAATGAAAGGAGGGTGAAAATGAGAAGATTACTTACTATCATTGCTGTATTTGGAATTGTTTTTGCTATTGCAACGCAGTCAGGTTTAGCAATTGAAATTCAGTTTCGCAGTTTTAGCGGTGCAGCAGCAATTGGCCCACCGGCAGAAGACTACTCGGCTAAGCTGGAAAGGATAACAACAGCGACCCTTGGCAAGGCTGGAAAGATTAAATTTACTAAAATCTCACCCAGGCCGGCCATCCCCAGTCAATTCAAAGGCGACATCGTTGCAGCCGTTGATGAAGGCGGTCCTTTGACTAAGGGGAAGGGATTTGATGCGGCGTATATATCTGGATCGAGTTTAAATTCTGCATGGGGTTTTATTTACAACTCAGGCGTACCTTTTGGGCCTAATTTTGATGAATTTTTAGGCTTTCTTTATGGGAACAGCGTCAATAATGGGCGTGAAAAAGGCTTAGATTTACTTCAGAGAACATTTGATAAACGAAACAAGAATGTCGTAGCAATTCCCATCGTCGGAAGCAGTCACCAAGGCTCTGGTTATTTCATGAAACCTGTCGGTGAAACTGATTCTATACCTGGTATCGGTTTAAAAGGCTTGTGTCAGGAAGAATGGACCTTTCGCTATTTGCCCCCGGCTCAATATGTTCTGGACTTGGCTTGTGACAACCTGGTTGCGGATGGCGTGATTCCGAAGAAGAAAATTAGATTTGTTACCGCCGTTGCCGGCGGTAAAATTGTTCTAAAAGTAATTGTCGGTGAGGTTCAAGCATTTGAATTTGCTACCCCGATGGATGATGTATCGGTTCTTTTCAGCCGCCCCGAGGGCAATCCAGGAACTGTAGGCGCAAGATTCCTGCACTATCCCGGCTGGCACCAGCCATTCCTGGTCACTTATTTGATTATTAATAAGCATGTGTGGAACATGCTCACTGAAGTGCAAAAAACGCTCGTGATGAGTATCGCACGCGATCATGTTGCATCTTCTTATGCAGAGAATCTCAGGCAGCAAGGTGAAAAATTGCGTAAAATTCTCGAAACTAACAAAAATGATGCCGACAAAAATAACGATATAGTGCTGGTACAATGGCCTGATAGCGATCTCAAACTGCTGAAGAATGCATCTATTGAATTTCTGAATACTCGAGATAAGGACCCGTCACTTGACGCACAGGATCGAAAAGATTATGCAGAGATTCTTAATGCGTTCAGGGTATACGTGAATAGCAATAATGGTTATTGGAAACGAAGGGATGTACCAAGTAAGTTTCGGTTCTCAGGCTGGTTCGATAAAGAGGGTAAAAAGAGTTGGGACCAGAGCTTTGAATGATGTTATGTTGGGGCCAGAGGCACTATTGTTGTCTCTGGCCACGGCTTGTTTCTTGCAGATGTGAAGATACCCGGGAAAATAGGGAACGATGGCGAAATATGGGGCATCCTCGATTTTAACTCGATTGAGGTACAAGTAATGTTTAGGGGTAAGTTGTGTTAGTCTTAAAGTGTGCTGCATGTAAAAAGAAACTCTGGAAATACGATAAAATTGGCCCCGGTGAAGTGTTAAGATGCCACAAAGACCGAATCATAAAAATATATGCATCAATAAAGGAACATAACAAAATAAAATGCCGATGTGGAAAGAATGTCGGTATAGATAAAGAAACCCACATAAAAATGATCGGTAATGCATTCACGCATACGGGAACAAAGCGGAACAAATAGCAAGCAGACAAAACAGGAAGGCCAAACTATTTCTGTTATAAACACATTACCGGTTATGGTGCTTGAAGAAGAAAAAAAACAGAGGGAAAGCCATACTCAATTCGATCTTTTCGTCTCAAATAACTTCGAAAAGCGGTTGCTTATCAATTGTCAGGTGACCAACCAGAATATAATCGCCCAGAAAGGAAGACAAAAGAGAAAGCCAAAAATGGCCCCCCTGAAGAAATAGCTCGGTTCATCATAATGATCCGAGACTCTTTCCGATGTTTCCTCCTCATCCACTGACGAGCATTCACCTTCCGAAGCAACATGGCCCTCTTCAAAAGCTACGGCGGAATGAATTGCTTCCATTGTATAACACCTCCATCTTCTATTATAGCAAAACCAATGCCATAGCTTCTTTTAGGGTCGTTTTAATTTCAAATGCCAAGTTTTATTAATAGGTTAAATTGTCTGCTCCGATTCGCCCATTGTAATTTTGCAGAAATAGTAGTTGCGACAATATTTTATGCATGTGACAAAATAATGTCATGCTGATAGGATATGACGGTCGAATATTTTATATAATTATTGGAAAATCAGGGAGGTTGATCTGTTTATAACTTGAAAGGAATACCGGAAAAATCCAATGTCGGTGAACATGGTCTGAATGAGGCCAATGCAATGCATGATTGCTGCCGGGTGACTCTCATTGTGTTTGTACCGATTTCAAGGTTATCCCACATAATTGACACAGAATGGTATCTCCGATGGCCTGCCCGTTGAAATCCAAGGGTATCTGCTTTCGAGATCTTTGAGGCGGCTTTTCAAATAGGCCACCCGTTCCTTCAGTTCCTGGTTTTGGGGGTCCGGTCGAAGATCGGCTTCGGCATCGCGCAGGCGAGTCCGAAGGTCAAGATACTCCCGCTCGAGATGCTGAACCCTGTTGCGATGTTCCCAAATAATTCTAAACAGTACATGTTCTTCGGGAATTTTTGGTGTTTTCATGGTTTTTATCCTTCAAGTAATGGAAACACATGTATTGATCTTAGATGATCATAACCTGGTTTTAGGTGTTGTCAAGCAATTCATTCAATAAAGATTTAAGACGTCTAATACCCTCAGAACGTGACCCGTTTAAAATCGAATCCTCTGATTGTTTGTTATCTTCGGTGAAATTCACTTGAATAAAATCTGTCCAAGTGACATTATATCAGCCTTCAGCGAGTTAAAATAGAGCGAACTTCGAGTTATAACTGTATTTATTCTGCTTTTTTATGATATGAATCGATTCCGGTCCCAAGGTAAGAATAGGGGATGGTTAGAAAAAATGAGTAGCTTGTCAAAAGGAGAAATATAATGAAGGATGTGTACCGGCAATTGGCAAATCACCTGGATAATCTGCCGGCCGGGTTTCCGTCCACCGACACAGGTGTTGAACTGCGGATTCTAAAGCGGCTTTTTTCGCAACAGGAAGCAGAGATCGCCACTGGCCTGACCATGATGCCCGAGACGGTCGATGTCATTGCCAAACGAACGGGTCGGGGCGAAGCCGAGCTGGCCACGATGCTGGAAAACATGTCCAAAAAGGGGCTAATCTTTCGTTTGTCCAAAGGCGGACAAAAGCAATATATGGCCGCTCAGTTTTTGATCGGCATTTGGGAATACCATCTCAACGATTTGGACGAAGACTTGATCCGTGACGTAAACGAATACCTGCCGTACTTTACCAAAGCGGCTTGGGAGAATCAAAAAACAAAGCAGTTGCGCATCGTGCCGATCTCTAAGAGCATCAACGCTGAAATGGCGGTCATGCCCTACGAAATGGCGGAAGAGATTATAAAAAAGCAATCCAAGATTGTAGTTTCCCCCTGTATTTGCCGTCGGGAGCACGAGATAGCGGGGAAAAGCTGCGACAACCCCAAAGAGGTCTGCCTAATCTTTGGCAGCGGCGCCTATTATTACGAGGAGAACGGCCTGGGACGATCCATCATTCAGGATGAGGCCCTTACCATTCTGAATACCGGTCTGGAAGCCGGACTTGTACTTCAGCCGGGCAATGCCCAAAAGCCGAGCAACATATGCATGTGTTGCGGGTGTTGCTGTCAAATTCTGAAAAATTTGAAAGTACTGGAACGCCCGGCCAAAGTGGTGCACACCAACTATTATGCAGAAGTGGCCATAAAGGACTGCACTGCCTGCGAAGCCTGTGCGGAACAGTGTCAGATGGACGCTATCGAAGTGGAGGAAGTGGCAAAGGTAGACCCCGATCGATGTATTGGATGCGGCCTTTGTGTGATCGAATGTCCTGGCGACGCAATGATACTCAAGCAAAAAGATGCTGCCGATCTGTATGTTCCACCTGAAAATACATTTGAAACATATCTGACCATGGCGCGTGAAAGAGGTAAAGTTTAATCTCACTTGGGGGGGGCTGCGGGATGTCCATTATAAAATGAACTTACATATCAATAGGGATGCGAAACCTGAGTAAACAACCATTAATTATTTTTGGAGCAAAGACATGTCAGACGACCTTAACAATGAAAACCAAAACAATGAAGAGCAAAGCTTCGCCGATCTTTTTGAATCTTACAGCCTTGGCATGAAAGACGATCTCCAGATCGGAGACAAAATAAGTGGAAAGATCATTTCCATCGGAAAAAATACGGTTTTTATGGATACCGGCACCAAGGTTGACGGAACCGTTGAACGGGCCGAACTTTTAGACGACGAGGGGAATATGCTCTTTGGTGAAGGAGATGAAGTTGAGCTGTATGTGGTGGCACTTGATGAACATGAAATACGCCTTTCCAGGGCAATTTCCGGTATCGGAGGGATTGAAATTCTGAATGACGCATTTGAAAACGCTATTCCCGTGGAAGGAAAGATTAGCGAAACCTGCAAAGGCGGTTTCCGCGTGGACCTGCTTCAGAGAACCGCTTTTTGCCCCATCAGCCAGATAGATGTCAGCTATGTCGAAACACCTGAGGATTACGTGGGACAGACCTATGAATTTTTGATTGCCCAATTTGAGGAAAACGGAAGAAACATCGTCGTCTCCCGGCGAAAACTTCTTGCCAAAGCCATGGAAAAAGAAAAAGAAGTCTTTTTCAGTACATATAAAAAGGGCGATATTTTAAAAGGCAAGGTCATTAAACTTATGCCTTACGGAGCATTTGTTGAACTGATCCCCGGCGTCGAAGGCATGGTTCACATTTCTGAACTGAGCTGGTCCCGGGTGGAAAAAACCGAAGAGGTTGTCCGCCCCGATGATACGGTTACGGTCAAGGTTATCGACATAGCGGACGGTGACAAAAAGAATCAGAAAAAAATCTCTCTGTCCATGAGACAGGTTGACAGCGACCCCTGGGACACGGTGACAGAAAAATTTCATCCGGGAGACAAGGTAATCGGAAAAGTCACCCGGTGCATGAAATTTGGTGTTTTTGTGGAAATCGCCCCCGGTATAGAGGGCCTGGTTCATATCAGCGAGATGAGCTATGTCAAGCGAGTTGTCAATCCCGAAGATGTTGTAACCGCGGGTGAAAAGGTTTCCGTTATGGTCAAAGAACTCGATGCAAAAAGGCGGCGGATCTCTCTTAGCATCCGAGATGCCCAGGGAGATCCCTGGCTGGAGGTGTCGGACAAATTCAGTATCGGCCAGGTCATTAAAGGGACCTTGGAAAAAAAAGAAAAATTCGGCTATTTTGTTTCACTGGCTCCCGGCATTACCGGGCTTTTGCCGAAATCGAAAATCAGCGGGGCCGAAAAGCCCGGATTGATAGAACGCCTCAACGTAGGAGATTCCCTTGCCGTAACTGTGGAGGGGATCCATAACCGTGACCGTAAAATTACCCTTGCCCCGGGAGATTCAAAAGATGAAGGCGCCTGGAAAAATTTTGCACAGTCTGCAACCGCTTCGCCCATGAGTGATTTGGCCGATAAATTGCGGCAGGCGATGGCATCCAAAAAGAACAAATAACGGGAGGTTGATTCTTGAATAATCCTGCATACATCTCGTAGTATTAGATAAAGTTAATGCTTTTCGTAGCTGATTTTACTACAAAAATACGCTCGTTGTTACTACCCAAATCAGCAGGTGTTATGAAAAAGCCCTGGCGGTCGGGTGAATATCCAAGAGCATAACCGGTAATAGACTCCCCATCACTAAAATCCACTACAATTTTGCGTCCTGCCCCATGGATTGTATCTTCGTATTTTTTCTTATAATCTTTATTTCCTTCGAAATTCTTAACGAAAAATACCGCCTTTAAATATTCGACATCAATTTCCTCAATTTTACCATCCAGATGATTGAGGTGAAAGCGTGCTTTGTTTGGAAAAAAATCACTGGTGTTGCCTTTCTTTAACGTACCATCTTTATATCTTACGATCACCTTGTTGATTTGCATAGGTTCCTCATATAGCGTGTAGTTAACTGAGGGGTCGGGGTATTTTTTTTGTTGAATCGCTCCATGGATAATGCTTTTTATTAAACCGTGTAAACTCGTGGTTAAAGGATCGTAAAGAAAGAACAGAATTCAATATAAAAACAATGGGTTCGCTTTGAAACAAACACTTTCTTATCTTGGAATTGTTTCGGCATGCGTCTGTTCTTTCTAACGATCCCTAAACCACTCAAACAGTACACGCTTTTAAAAAAAGATTATCCATTCTGCTGATACATAAGTTTTTACAATAAAAACTCCCCGACCCCTCAGTTAATTATGATAACAAAATGAAATTACATCCAAAAAGAATACAAAATCAATGCATTAACGATTTACAAAATAAATCGTTAATGATATTCGTATGATGACGAGTATCATGCTGCAACGAATAAAGCACGGAAGCTTCAATCCAATTATATATATATCGGCTTAAAATCCAATTCACTTAACAGTTAATATTGAATCAAAGGGGGGGATGTAAAATGAAAGACGATTGGGCCGAAAGACTTTCTTGTGCCACTCATTGTTACAGGTGCGATCAGAAATTAGATCCAAAGGATCTGAGAATTCTTTCCGTTTATGATCATCAGGCAATATGTACCACATGTAAAACGGAAGAAGAAAAACGACCTGATTACGAAGAGGTTTCCAGACAGATGATCGGACAGTGTATGATTGATACGGAAATACAATACGGGGACCCTCAAGGCTTCTGCTTCCACCATTTTTATCCTTTCAAATGTTGATATGGTATCAACTATTTGTTTTTCAATCCACGGGTGGTCGATTCTTGGTAAGAATCGTTACATTTTGTAAAAAATTCTGACACTCTCTCTCCACAATTCTTTCCTGAAATCACAGTATTATTTTAGAAATCTTATTAAAATAGGATGTTATGTTGACTTAAAATTGATTTCTCACTGGCACACCTTTTGCTCATAAAAAGGGTTAGAGATATTTATATTTTGGACAAACTAAAATATGCATTTTGTTCCGTTTGTAGACAATAAAACAATTAGCATCAGCAAAAGAACGCATGTAAACGTGAATATGCATATTAGAGATAAAAAGTATAAATTAACTGCCTTGGCGATATTCTATTGCACTGAGGTCTTTCTGTGTTTTTTCGTCGGATGTACTCGGAGGACATTAGCAACGAACGAGAATTCCCCGAGTATAACTTTGAATCTACCTGTAACAGAGATAAGAGACAACTTTCTCCCTTATGAAGAATTTTGTCGGAGAAATTCAGGGGAGTGCGGGATGAATGGGCCGACGATTATTGAATTGACCCCAAAAATAAAGAATCTTCTATTACACGTAAATACCGCAGTCAATTTTGAAATTCGATTTGCCCTGGATCAGATTCAATATAGCAAAGAAGAATTTTGGACGTATCCGATTTCTGGGTTAGGAGATTGTGAGGATGTCGCACTTGAAAAACGATCTAGATTGACAAAATTAGGAGTCCCCAGAGGCGCCATGAGAATTGCTATTGTTCACAGTAAAAAAACGCTCGCTTCCCACGCGTTGTTATTGGTTGAAACAACCCAAGGCACATATGCAATGGACAGACTTACCGATCAGATCCTCTTATGGTATCAATTGCCCTATAATTTTGAAGCACGAGAAAGACCCGACGGACATTGGGAACGTTTTGATCAGGGTATTTGGACATTTTACTAACTCGTTATTGTAAAAGACATTGAAAATTGGGATATGAAATTTGATCTGAACTCTTAAACCGGAATATTGGAATAATGGAGTGTTTTTCTCCCACTACTTCAGCACTCCATCATTCCGGCCGGCATATACGGTATACTTCATCCCTCTGGGGTGGTACCAAGACCGGGTCCTCCCCCGCTTGGCGGGATCTTCGACGGGCTCGGATTCTTTATTTTTTAACCCCAAGACGCCCAACCCACCAGAATCTTGCTGGATCATCACAATACGGATCCGTTTATTTTCTTGCTTAAGCCTTTTATGTTAATTTTGGAACAAGGTGTGACCTTTAAATTTCGGTTGAAAACACTGAATATTCAAGGTAGAAAAACCTATGATTCAGTGCTGCCTTCAAGTAAAAACTTCCCAAAACGCTGAAATCAAGAAATAGGCAGTTTTGAAATTGGCTAAAATATTGCCTTTTTTTGAAAACACATGGCGGCGCTTTTTCACTGATAGTGCGAAAACAAGCAATAAAATGAGTCGAATTTTTAAGTGGTGCGAAACTTGAATTATCGTTCTTTATTTCGGTCAGACCAAGGAGAAAAATGAACGTCTGCAAAGATGATAATGTTTTAGAAGAATTATTGCGGCTTCTAAAATTAGAAAAAATAGAAGAGAATATTTTTCGAGGCCAAAGTCAAGATCTGGGTTTTGGCAGTGTATTTGGTGGACAAGTATTGGGTCAGGCGCTATCCGCAGCATATCAAACCATACAATCGGACCGCGAAGCCCATAGCCTACATGCATATTTTCTCAGAATGGGGGATGCGAACAAACCCATCGTTTATGAAGTCGACTGTATCCGCGATGGAAAAAGTTTTACCACACGCCGCGTCGTTGCCATTCAAAAAGGCCGCGCAATATTTAGTATGTCCGCTTCGTTTCAAATTGATGAACCCGGATTTGATCATCAAGACAACGCACCGGAAATTATCGGACCTGAAGGGGTAGATTCCGAACTCGAACTTGCCATGGCGGTCGCGGACAAGATACCGGAATCAATTCGAGATAAAATCTTGTGTAAAAAACCGATAGAATTCAGACCGGTAAATCCCATCAACCCCTTTTATCCGGAAAAAAGGGAACCGGTGAGTTACACATGGTTTAAAGCCATCAACAAAATGCCCGATGATTTTAGGGTTCACCAATATATGCTGGCTTACGCATCTGATTTCGGTCTCGTAGCCACATCTCTTTATCCCCATGGACACAGTTACTGGGAGTCTGATATGCAGGTTGCCAGCCTGGATCACGCCTTATGGTTCCATCGGGATTTTCGAATGGATGAATGGCTTTTGTACGTTATGGAAAGTCCCAATGCTTACAAGGCCAAGGGATTGAACAATGGAAAAATTTACACCAAAGAAGGGAAACTCATTGCTTCTGTAACCCAGGAAGGGCTTATACGGAACCATGCCATGAAAAAAGATTTTGGCCGCATGTCGCAAAGATAAAATCTGTTTAGGGGGCGCCAGATGAAGCCTCTGCAGATTAAAAGATATGAAACGCAAGTTAAAGAATTTTCTTCAAATATTTCTTCTTAAATTATACAACCCGGTTCGCAATACGTTGCTGTTTTATATCCAGCACGTTTTAACGGAATGACACTCCATTTCTTTGCTATTCACGATATCTTCGAACTGCGTTTTTCCGATTCGTTCATGCTTATTTGCCCCGCTCGGATTATCCAGGACTTGCGGTAAACGTCCATCCAGTGTAAAATCATAATAAAGGGTTCGCAAATACGGACATTTGTACCAATTCGGAGGTAAAAATGACGACGTACATATATGGTTGGTGTGGAAAGATACTCAAGATAGACCTTTCTGATTTTCGAATTACCGAACTTGAGACCATGGACTATGCGGAACGTTTTCTTGGCGGACGCGGAATTGCCACCCGGATCTATTGGGATGAGGTCGGACCTGATGTGAGTGCTTTCGATCCGGCGAATCGTCTGATTCTCATGAGTGGGCCTCTGGGTGCTACCGGTGTCCAAGGTGCTTCCCGGTTTGAGGTTGTGGGGAAGTCTCCCATGCTGATGCCGGAAGGGTTCTGTTACGGGAATCTTGGCGGATTTTTCGGCCCGTACTTAAAAAGAGCCGGCTACGACGGTATTGTTATCTTCGGACGATCTGAGAAACCGGTTTATGTCTTTATCCATGACGGTGAAACCAAAATCTTGGATGCGTCTTTGCTTTGGGGGAGGGGTGTTTATAATGTCAGGGAAATCTTAAAAGAAACCCATGGAAAAAATGTACGATTCGTAACCACCGGTGTGGCCGGTGAAAATATGTGCCGAAGTGCCAATCTGATGACAGATAACGAAGGGAGCGCCACCGGTGGGTTCGGTGCGGTAATGGGATCTAAAAACCTGAAGGCTATAGCGGTGTTGGGTACGGGAAGTCCTTTGGTGGCAAATCCTGAGAAATTAAAAGAACTCAATCAATTGACCATCCATTTGAATAAGCGTGATCCGCTCCAG
Organism: Desulfobacterales bacterium; assembly: GCA_041548585.1. Lineage (GTDB taxonomy): Bacteria > Desulfobacterota > Desulfobacteria > Desulfobacterales > UBA11574 > UBA11574. Next base: position 29,229 of record JBFESJ010000002.1, read on the forward strand.
GCCCCTTTTCCCGAAGAACAGGTCCGTCGAACCGGCAAGTCGTCTTGTTATCAATGCGGTCTCGATTGTAAATATAGAAATTCTTTTCGGACAGCATCCGGAAAAGATGTTGTCCGAAAATGTCAATCCATGTTTGTTTATCTTCCATGGGTTTTTAGAAGACCGGGGGAGTCAACGGAGACTGCTGTGGATGCCACGGGAATCTGTAATGATTTTTCGATCTGTACAATGGAAATGGCCAATATCATCCAATGGCTGGATAGCTGTTATCAGTCGGGATACCTTTCCGATAAAGAGACCGGGCTGGATATTTCAAAACTGGGCACCCATGACTTTTTTGAAAACCTTGCAAATATGATCACGAACAGAGAAGGATTTGGCGATATTCTGGCCGAAGGCCTTCTTCGATCCGGCGAAAAGCTTGGCCATGAAGCCAAGACTCATTTTGCAAATGAAGTATCCGGTGTCGGAGACGGCGCGACATATTCGGCCCGAGAATATCTGATGAATGGGTTGTTGTATGCCCTGGAACCCAGACAGCCGATTGCCATGCTTCATGAAATAAGCTGGTTAACCGGATTATGGGTTATGAATCAGGCCCATCCCGGATCTTCACCGGTAACATCCGAAGTATTTCGAAATGCTGCCAGAAAATTCTGGGGACATGAAAAGGCATGGGATCTAACGACCCATGAAGGAAAGGCCATGGCGGCGGTCAAGATAATGGATCGAACTTACGTGAAGGACAGCCTGGTGTTGTGCGATTCCAGTTGGCCCATAATGGTTTCCTGGAATACGCCGGATCAGGTTGGAGATCCAAGTTTGGAAAGTCGAATGTTTTCCGCAGTGACCGGCATTGAAACAGATGAAACCGGTTTAAATCAATATGGCGAACGAATATTTAATCTACAACGGGGAGTTCTTTTACGCGAAGGCCGGCGCCCCAAAGCGGATGACGATCTGGCAGAATTCAATTTTACCGATCCCGTTGAGACGGTTTTTATGAATCCCGATGTGATTGTCCCCGGGCCGGGGGAGGAAGTGATCAGCCGAAAAGGCAAAACCTTAGAGCGGGACGTATTTGAAGAGATGCGGAAGGAATTTTATGGGCTGCGGGGCTGGGATACCGAGTCAGGTGTGCAACAGGCTGAAACACTTGAGAAACTCGGGATGTCGGACCTTTTGCAAGACCTAAAAAGCATGGGTCTGATTAAAACGAAAAAAAACCAATGGGAAGGTTCTATTTAAATGCTCAAGTTTCGCACCCATATATTCGGCTAAAGCCTTACCTGGTAATAGTCTGAAAGATTTTGTTCCGGTGAATGATGGTGCGGTTCACGCATCGCCATATTTTTTCAAAAAAGGCGATATAAATTCTTTGCCGTGGCAGCGTGTCCCAGTATTTGGGATTTGTGAAAGATCTAAGGTGATGTAAAAACGGCATTCTGAAAACAGGTTTTTAAATTCAACATTGACTTTGCTCGTTGTCGTCTTATTTTTGTAACACTTAGAAAATGATTATCATCCCCGCGGGTCAATTATCAGGGGCATCCAAAAAATGGAAACATGCGATTTCTCTTGTACAACATACGTTACGCAGCAGGGATAGGAAGGCAATTTCACCTTCCGGTACCTTATTGCGGCTATTTAAAGCACACCAACGGCAATTTAAAAAAAATAGTCGATTTCATCAAACCGCTGAATCCGGATATTATCGGACTGATCGAGGTGGATACCGGATCCTTCCGTTCGGAAAAAAGCAACCAGGCTGAAGCTATCGCCGAAGAATTGGAACACTTTCCTGTCTATCAGTCAAAATATTCCATGGATTCAGTGGCCCAGAAAGTACCGGTGTTGAACAAGCAGGGGAATGCGATTCTAACCAACCGGGAGATTGTGTCTCAAAACTTTCATTATTTTCGTAATGGTGTAAAGCGCCTCGTGATTGAACTCGAGTTAGAAGACTTTTCGATTTTTCTGGTGCATCTGTCTATCAAATTCCGACATCGGCAGTATCAGTTGCAGGATCTTCATACCATGATCAAAAACATAAAAAAGCCGGTCATTGTTGCCGGAGACTTAAATGTGTTGTGGGGTGATCGGGAACTGCAATTATTTCTTGCCGCCACAGAGTTACACAATGCAAACAGCAATGGGGAACCCTCCCACCCCAGCCGGGCTCCGCGAAGACAACTCGATTATATTTTTCATAGCCCGGAAATTCAAGTTACCCATTTTCAGATTCCACAGGTCAAATTTTCCGACCATACGCCACTGGTCTGTGATTTTAAGGTCACCAAAGCATTATAGGCTGACCGCCATGGATTGCAAAATGACAATCCAGACAAAATATCAATACATCCTTTATCCCGGAAAAAAGCGGTGCCGGAACCAGGAAGACGTCTAAGCGCTTTTATTGTGATTTTTAATCCCCCGACCGCTTGTCGGAACGCAGTGGAGATTTATCCGCCTCTGGAGGATCCCGATCCTTCGGGGGCGGAGCAAAGCGTAAATCCCGTCGAAACGGGGCGTTGATGAGAGGTCGTATCTTAATAAATTAAGGAAAGTTAAACGTTGATTGTCAATGTCTTACATTAAAAAAATAAATAGGTCATGATTATGGTACATTCATGTGAAAAATTTGAAAAGAGGAATAAATGGAATATAAATTTCTTGTAGACACTTACGACACAGAACGGATGAAGACGCTTAGCGTTTGGAGTATGTTTACCGATGAGGATCTTTTGATCCGTCCTCATCCACTTGACAAAAAAGACAGGAATCCACTTGAGCACATGGTGCATCAGTGCACCAGTGAAGACAAATGGTTTTGCAATATGTTTGGCATTGACGTTGCCGCACCGCCTTTGCCCAAAAAGGAAACACGTCTTGAATTTATTAAACGGTATGCTGAGGATTCCGGAAAACGACTTGAGGTTCTAAGAGAAAAGGACAAAACTTGGTGGGAACAAGAGGTTGCTTTTTTCGATACCCAGCGATTGAGAACCTGGATTATGCTAAGAAGGATAGCCCATACGGCACATCATCGAGCAGAGCAGACCGCCATACTTCGGATGTTGGGAAGGGATGTTTACAGTGTTTATGGACCGTCTGCTGATACAGGTGGTTTGCCTCAAAATAATGCGAAAACGATATATGCATACCCGGATATACAGTCCCTAATCGAAGGTGAATCTAAAGGTGGACTAAAGGCACGCCTGCCAGGCCCCGGAAATAAACCCTGCACAGAACGGCCTGATCTTTAATGGGCATAGGGACATATTTCCTGTCACTTTGCGATGAGGTTAAAACGATTATCAAAAATCGGGTGCGGTCCTGATCAAAATGACTTTAAGTGAACTTTTTAACCGATTAGATATAGACAAAAATGGAGAACTTTCTAGATCAGAGCTCCATGAATCAGCCCGACGCATGGGATGGCACTGGAATGAAGCCCCTGTTTTAGCGGTTCTTGATCTTTTTACAGTACTAAAACCGATATCAAGGGATAACTTCATAGCTTATATGACTCAAATTATTGAAGATCCCCATGGCCCATATGGAAAAGTGCTTCTAAATTCACGCCCTTTTTTATCTTCGACCGCCTCAAAAAGAACGATAATTTCAAAAGAAAAAATTGTAGATGTTCATAAAAAGAATACACCACGACGCCGGTTAACACCAAATGACCGAACGTGTCATGATATGATTTCACTTTTAAAACATATCGCCAATCTTGACGTTGCGAACAACTACCAGAATTTCTTGAAAAATATGAATGTCAATATACTTAAAATTTCGGCTGCTAATGCAGCATTGTTGATCATCGACCCTCAACGATCCTTTACAAAGGGAACATGGATGAAATCCATAGGTTCCAAAGCCGAACTTGAGGTTAAACCCATTCAATTTGCATTCGAAAAATGTGCTCAATTTTTAAATAAAAACTACAGGTTTATTGAAACGATGTTTACCAGATGCCCGTTTCCACCGTGTAGCTATGATTGGGACGATGTATTCACGGGGATTATCGATTCCAAACAGCTTTACTTCATTAAGCCCGGGAACAGTGTATTGTTTCCAACCACAAATGGTTTCCGCGAGTGGGTTGAAAGCTTTATCAATGATGGCAAAAAAATATTGGTGATAGCAGGATGTACATTAAATAGTTGTGTCCGAAAATCTTCCATTGAAACACAAAAATATTTCAAAAACCGTGAGCTTCAAATTGTTGTGGATTTAAGCTTGTCCGGAGCGCGTACATGCAATTACATGCATTCTTCATTGTATGGTGGTTTGTCTGCTGTTGAATCTGCTGCTCGAGAAATGATCGATGCAGGTGTACGGGTAGCACAATGTGTACAGTGGATATAAAGTTTCGTTTTGAGAATATGTGCGGATTAAAATCTTGAATCTTGTATGCCAATTTGAGGAAATAAGCTGTAGCGGATTATAATTGTTTGGTCGAAAACAAGAACATTCCCACAAGGCATCTGTTTTTATATCCATGTTTTTATTGAGAAAAGGAGGATCTAATGGCCCTAATGACCCCCGAGCACTTTGAAGAGAGCCTAAAAAAGATGAAACCCAGAGTTTACATGAACGGGAAGAGAGTGGAAAATGTGCTTGAGAACCCCAACACCCGAACCGTTGTAGAATCCAACAAGGCCAGTTATCGATGGGCTTTAGATCCGGAGTATAAGGATATCATGTCCTGCTACTCACCGCTGATTGATGACATTGTCAATCGTTACACCTATGTGAGCGCCAGCATAGAGGATCTCGTCAAAAAAGCTGAGGCGGGAACATTCACGGCAGAAAGGCTGGGAACTTGTATCTATCGCTGTGTGGGGTACGATGCATTTCATGCTCTGGCCAGCACGACCTGGGAAATGGATCAGGACTTGGGTAAGTCTTATCATTCGCGCTTTATGGAATTTCTCAAGATGGTCCAGGAAAAGGACCTCTCTGTGGCTGGCGCCTTGACCGAACCCAGGGGAAGGCGGGACAAGAAAACCCTGGATTGGCCAGACCCTTATCTCTCCCTGAAGGTGGTTGAAAAGAACGAGAAAGGTATCGTTGTCCGGGGTGCCAAGATCAACATTAGCGGCGCTTTTGCAAGCCACGAACTGGTTGTGATGCCGCAATCGTCCCACAGGAAAGGGGAGGAAGACTATGCGGTGGCCTTTGCCACTCCCACCGACGCAGAGGGGATTACATATGTCTGTCAGTTTTCCCCATACTCTGCAGAGAGGGAAATGGCAGATGATCCCTATGAATTGGGCAATCCCGTGTTTGGCCAGCGGGAGACCTCCATGGTTATTTTCGATAATGTATTCGTGCCCTGGGAGCGGGTCTTTCACTGCGGTGAAGCCCGATATTCCGGAAAAATCGTTGCCCGGTTTGCCAAAACCCACCGTATGACCTGTGGCGGAACATGCAAGGTTGGATTCATGAACCAGATTATCGGGGCCTCCAAGCTTATCCAGGAATATAAGGGGCTGGACAAGGTTCCCCATATCAACGAGCAATTAACAGAAATGGTTGTACTCAGGGAAACGGGCCGCGCATGCGGTCTGGCCGCTGCCCGGAAAGGAACCGAGGATCCTCCCGGATCCGGGGTTTATCTGCCGGACGAGGTGATGGGCAATGTGGCCAAGCTTAATATTTGCAATGCATTTTGGCGGGCCATGGCTTTGGCAGGAGATATCGGCGGCGGGCTTGTGGTAACCATACCTTCTCTAAAAGAGTTGAAGAATCCAGATGTAAAAGATTACGTCGAAGAATTTTACAGCTTCGGTTCGGAAGAACCCACGGAAAACATACTGAAGGTGCATAAGCTCTTGCAGCACTGGACTGCGGGTCTCCACGGCGTGGGAACCTGGCATGGGGCAGGGCCGGTAATGGCCCAGAAGATCATGCTTCAACGCGTCGTAGACTTTGAGCACGAAAAAAATCTGGTGAAAGACACCTTGAAACTCAAAGTGAGATGATGAATGATGAATGGTGAAGTGTATCAAAGGCTGGCCAAGGTCCTCGACACGCTGCCCAATGGTTTTCCGGCCACGAAGAACGGTCTTGAAATCAAGATTCTCAAAAAGATATTTACCCCCGAAGAGGCCGATTTGTTCTGCGATTTGAGGTTGACACCCGAAACTGCGGAGCAGATCGCCGAACGTACCGGGCGTCCCCAGGAGGGACTTGAAGCGTTGTTGAGTTCAATGTGGGATCGTGGAGAAGTTTTTGGAAGCGAATCCGGCGGAATCAGGACTTTTAAATTGATGCCCTGGGTTGTCGGGATTTATGAGTTTCAGCTCAACCGGATGGACCGTGAGCTTGCAGAGATGTGTGAGAAGTATTCCATATACTGGGGATCGCAGTTCTTAAAGTACGGGCCTCAGGTGATGCAGGTCATTCCTATCGAAACACAGATACCCGTCAGGCAGGAGGCCCTGACCTATGAGCAGGTCTCCGGCATTATCGAAAAAGCCCGTTCTTTTATGGTAAACGAATGTATCTGCAAAAAGAAACAGGGAATTCTGGACAATCCCTGTGACAGACCTATGGAGGTCTGCATGGCCATGGATCCGGAGCCCGGTGCTTTCGAAAACAATCCCTGGGGCGGACGCATCATCTCCAAAGCGGAGGCCTATAAGGTGCTCCGAAAGTCAGAAGAGGTGGGGCTCGTGCACATGACCAGCAACGTGGAGAGCGGACACTGGTATATCTGTAATTGCTGCGGGTGCTGTTGCGGGTTGTTGCAGGCAATAAACATGGGCCTCACCAGTGTGGTCAATTCTTACTATTACGCTGTAATCGATCCTGATGTGTGCGACGTTTGTGGCACCTGCGCTGATGAGCGCTGCCAGGTGAACGCTATTGAAAAGGGAGAAGATGCCTATCGTATCAGTAGGAAAAGGTGCATTGGTTGCGGTCTTTGCGCAACGACCTGCCCTACACGAGCCATCCAACTGGTCCGAAAAGAAGTAACGGAGCTGGTGAATCCACCAAAGGATGAAGACGCCTGGCTTGAGGAGCGGGCACGTCAGCGAGGAAAGGATTTCAGCGCCTATAAATAAAACGTTTTTTCTTGATATTCGCGAAAATTAGTCCTAAATGCCTTTGTAGTATACGGTAAAGTTGTTCATGAAAAATATGTTAAAAGGACACCGGGAATCATGATTGACAACCAAGCCTACCTTTAAAAGGCAATCCTTGAGACACATGCACTATGTCAAATTGCATTTTTACGGGCCGTGGTAAATGAATCAAAAAAATATCTTGGTGAAAATAGGAGGAGATTATGGATAAAAAAGCCGGACCACGTAAAGGGAAACCTGATCCTGAGCGTATGGCGGTTTTGCGCTCGCTTCCCATTGAAATCAAACAGCAAATCACCGGAGAGGAAGCCCAGGCATTTCTTTACAAAGAAGCGTTGCCTGATTCCCTCATGGAAAAATTGAAAGATTATATGGTTCCCGAAGATAAATGACTCCTTAAATGCGGAATGGAGAGGTTTTGGAGGTGGCCAATTCATATTAACTTGCGTTTTGGCGCCGGCTTGAGGAAGTCCTTGAAAATATCGTTTTCTGTATTACAATAAAACATAAATATTTATTACCTTTAAACCAGAAAAATATGTTGGATCTTTCTCCAAGACAAATACATAAACAAAAGTGAAAATTTGCAATGAAAGATAAACGAAAAAATTATTCTCCTGAAGAAAAAAAATTTCTTTCTTATGGTGCGAGTGCGGATTTGCTATCCCTTTTGAATCCTAAGGGAGAAGAAAGGGAAGGGGTCACCAATTTTTCTTTTCGTTGTATAGCATGTAAAAATTAATTTAAAACGTATTGGTTAAACGGTAAACTGATAATGGTGGGGGCTGCCTGAAGCGGACCTCAACTGGGTTCAGTTGAACCTGTCAATTAAACGGGCCACAGAAACCCTGATACCGGGTCGCTGAGGAAAATCGTGCTGATGATAAATCCACCAGAGGCGCACAAATCTATCGCCTTTAGAAAAAACACGGTGATAATCCTTCCCTGCTAACATCAGGTGAAGACATCATTAAATGTTAACCCTTTTAGAGAAAAATAGATTGGAAAGGAGAAAAAATGGATCTTCCGGAATATATAACTATCGAAGAAGTGAAACGGGTGTGCCGGGAACTCAAGATCAGTGACTGGACCGAACTCAAAGAATCAAAGGTACCTTCTGATGAAGCGAAAACGATCTTATCGGAAGTTAATGTTGAAGGAATGAACATTGACCTCGAAGAATTTCGACAGGGTCTTGAGGTTGAGCTTGAACATGGCATCCGTTTCAAAGACGCAAATGTAACCAATAATCATCCGGTTTTAACCGGCAAGATAGTACTCGCTCACCTTAAAGAGTCTTTGTATTACTATAAACTTCTTGAAGTTGCCGAATTAGAAGGTGATTTGATTAAAGCGATTCAGGACGATCAGTGTCCGGAAGTAAAAAATTTATACATGAGACTTGCCAATGCAAGGATGATACTGAACCAGGCGGAAATTCATCGGTTGGGATGATCTCCGACCACCTCTCAAAAATCGTTTTATATTAAGCCATCAGACGCTTGAGATATATGAGCGAATCTTCAGCGGTAAAAGTTTTTCGGGCCAGAAAAAGGAATAATGAATTCAAAAAAAGACGCATTTTATGTGGGCACTTCGGGATGGACATATGACCACTGGAAAGGAACGTTTTATCCCGAAAATATCCCCAAAACCAGATGGTTCGATTATTACGCGAAGACGTTTACAGCAGTAGAAATCAATGCAACTTTTTACCGCAGGTTTAAAGATACGACGTATCACAAGTGGCGGGAACGTGCTCCGGACAATTTTCTTTATGTTTTAAAAGTTCCCAGACTGATCACTCACCGAAAATATCTTCTGGATGCAGAAAACCTTATCATGGAATTTTGGGAATCCGTGGTGTTGCTCGAAAATCGGTTCGGAATGGTTCTTATGCAACTCCCACCTAAAATACCTTATGACCCGGATCGTTTGAAAAAAGCGTTGTTGTCTTTTCCCGATCCGACAAAAGTTGCGGTTGAATTTCGTCATGAGCAATGGTTTGCCGATGAAATCAAGGGTCTGCTGATGGAATTGGGAGCCGTGTTTTGTGCTGTCGATGCTCCGAAAATCCGTATTATGGATTGGGTGACCTCCGATTCAGCATATATCCGACTGCATGGTCGCAAGAACTGGTATGCTCATGACTACTCGTATGAAGAACTTGGGGAGATATTGAATCTCGTCGCAAAAATGAAAAAGAGTGGCGCCAGAAAAATATTTATTTTCTTTAACAATGATTTTGAGGGCTATGCACCAAAAAATGCGTTCACCTTTCAGAATATGCTTTATGACAAATAAAACCAGATGTATTAGAAATGTATTGAGACTTTAAGGAGGTAGAAAATGCTTAAGTTGGGTGAAAAAGGCGCTATTTTACAACGAGACAATAAAACCTATGCTGTTGCACCCCATATTCCTTGCGGTGTTGTGACCCCCGAGATGCTGAGGAAGATCGCCGATGTTGCAGAAAAATATAATGCCCAAGCCATAAAGATTACCGGAGCAACACGCATTGCCATTGTTGGGCTTGATGAGGAACATATTGATCAGGTGTGGGATGATCTGCAGTTGGATAAAGGAGCGGCAGTGGGTCTTTGCGTTCGAAGCATCAGGGCATGCCCCGGGACTACATTTTGCAAGATCGGCCAACAGGACGCATTGGGCGTTGGAATGGAATTGGATCAACGTTATCATGGAAAGGAGTTGCCCGGCAAATTCAAGATGGCCGTGTCCGGTTGTCAGTTAAGCTGTGCCGAGTCATGGGTCCGTGACATTGGTCTGATCGGAAAAAAGGATGGATGGCAGGTTGTCATCGGCGGTAACGTGGGTGCAAAGCCACGGATTGGCGAAGAAATCGTCTCCGGCCTGGATGATTCTCTGGTACTTGAAGTTGTCGATAAAATTGTTCAATACTATAAAGAAAATGCAAAGAAAAATGAACGCCTGGGCAAAATGATCAATCGTATTGGGATGACACCTTTCAAAGATGCCATCAATTAGTCCATTCCATCAAAAACCCTGGTTTGCAACCCAATGAGAAATGCGGGATTGATTGAATTGCGATATTACAAAGCTGGCGACATTGAGGCGGATCAAGCGGTTTTGAATATTACGATGCAAGAGATTATCGATCTTACAAAAGACCTGGTTCAATTTAAAACCATGCACTCAAAGCCTTACGAGATAAAGCGATGTGTTGCATTTATTGAAAATTATTTAGACACCTTCGGTGTCGTTTACAAACGTCTTGATTACGGAAATTCGCCCTCGATTATGGTTCTTCCTCAAGGCGCTATTGCGCCTGTGCTTTTGATGAGTCATATCGATGTTGTTGATGCTCCCGGCAACCTGTTCAGCCCGGTCATAAAGGAACGGAAACTGTACGGACGGGGATGCCTGGATGACAAATATGCGGTTGCTCTGTCTATGGTTCTGCTAAAAAAGAACCTACGGCGGCTTGAAAAGCAAGGTAAAGGTCAAAATGATTTACCCTTCGGAATTTTGATTACCAGTGACGAAGAGATCGGCGGCTTCAACGGTGCTAAAAAGGCACTTGGTGAAGTTCAAACAGACTTTTGTATTGTGCTCGATGGTGGAAATCTTGAAAAAATCGTTGTTAAAGAAAAAGGTGTTGTCAGCGTTAAACTCTTGTCCCGGGCAAAAGCAGCTTCCGGTGACAAGCCGTGGCGGAAGGAAAATGCCATTGAAAAATTGATGGATGATGTTATCAAGTGGAGAACATGTTTCGTAAAATCAGCACCTGAGCACTGGCACAGGGCCTTAACCTGCACCGGTATCCATGCGGAAAAATCACATCATGGCGATCCGGAATGTGTGGAGGCTCAGTTAGAGATTCGTTATACGGAAACAGACGATGTTGAGCGCATGTTTAACAAAATGCAAAACGAATTGCACAGCGAAATCATTGTGGAGGGCGTCGAACCCCTGTTTTCTGGCGGTGAATCAGAACACCTGAAGTTGCTGCTGGCCATTTCAAAAAAGACCCGGATCGGATTTGAAGACGGCACTAACGATGCGCGCTTTCTTTCGCAGCTTGGGATCAATGGCATTATCTGGGGTGCTGACGGCGACCGAAGCCAACATACTCTGGACGAGCACGTCAACATTGAGAGTGTTTATGAACTATATATCCTCCTCGATGTGTTTTTGCGTCAATCCGAATCTCTCGCCAGGTTATCCTGAAAATAGGTTCATTTTACATGCATACATGGCAGTCTCTGGCAAAGATACCGAGAGTAGGTGAACAGGCACGGATTTGGGAGCGGTTATTATGCCGAAAAAAAGGAAAATAAAACTGATTTCATGGAATGTAAACGGTATTCGAGCAGCCATTAAAAAGGATTTTTTTAAATCATTCAAACAGATGGATGCCGATATATTTGCCATTCAGGAAACAAAGATTCAGGAAGCACAACTCACGGATGAAATGAAAAATATTGAAGGGTATGAAGCATTCTGGTCTCATGCCACCATAAAAAAGGGGTACAGTGGTGTCTGCACCTATGCTCGGATCAAACCCAAGAGAATTAATTACAGTATCGGCACCCCGGAATTCGACAATGAGGGGCGCATCGTCGAGATGGATTTTGATGACTTCATATTTTTTAACGTTTATTTCCCCAACGGGCAAATGAGTGAGGAACGGCTGCAGTACAAGCTCGATTTTTATGAAAAATTTTTCGAATATGCAGATGCGTATCAAAAGCAGGGCCGAAGCATTATTATATCCGGAGATTATAACACGGCTCATAATGAAATTGATTTGAAAAATCCAAAAGCCAATGAAAACACTTCCGGATTTTTACGGATCGAACGTGATTGGCTCGACAGAATTATTAATAGCGGTTATGTGGACACATTCAGATATTTTTATCCGGATACTGTAAAATATTCGTGGTGGACTTACCGATTCAAAGCGAGAGAGCGTAACATTGGCTGGCGTATAGATTATTTTTTTGTTACCAAAGATGTTGTGGATAAAGGCTGGGTCAAAGCTGCGTTTATTGACAATGATATTTTTGGATCTGACCATTGTCCCACTGGGCTGGTTGTGGAAATTTGAACCCCATTTGACATAATGAATTCATGCATTAATTTAAATTTACGGCTTTTCTGGTGTACGTGCATCTTATTCATCGGTTGGCAGTAATTAAATAAAAAATGATGTGCACCGAATATAAAAACGACATTTAGGGAAGCTCACAGATAACAATACCTGGTAGACTCCGGCTCTATTTTGCCCTCAGTTTTTTTCGATGGTTCGTTAGCTGGGCGACATGTTTACGCTCTTGTCTAATGATATCATCAATCTTTTCTTGTCCGTACTTGGGCGGCACCAAGTCTTTGAGCCCAACATAGAACAGAATCGAGTCCTTTTCGAGGCCAATAGCGGTTGTGAGTATTTCCTCCAAGGTTTCACTGCCAGTTAGCGCATCCGCTGCAGACGGACTGCCTTCACCCCCAATCGTGTCAGCCATTGAGGCGAGATACTGGGACACCTCGTCGTAAGGATCGAACACCTTCCCACCCGCATCCTTTTCAGTCAATGTTTTGCGCATTTCGATGAATATTTTTTGGTGCTGATCCTCCATGGCGGCCAGACTTTCCAAAAACCGCTGGTTTTCGGAATCGGATTGCATGGCCGCAGCTTTCCGATAAAAGGCAGCGCCATTACTTTCGATGCGAACCGCCATTTCAAAAACTTCATCCGCATTAAACATGATTGCCATAAGGCTCCCTCCTTTTTCACATACGTTCAGTTTAAACCTTTTTATCAACCGGTTTTTGTTGTAAGCCGACGAAATCCCAGTCGATGAGATGGTTAAGCACCTTCTCTACAAATTCAGCTCTGAGATTTTGATGGTCCAGATAGTAACCATGCTCCCAGACATCAACCGTGAGAAGAGGCTTTAGACCGTGAGCGATAGGAGTATTCGCATTGCCGATGGTGACGATCTTGAGTTTCGTTTTTCGCCGTCAAGCACCAACCAGATCCATCCACTGCGAATACAATTACCGGTGGACTCAATAAATATTTCTTTGAAGACTTCGAAGCTGCATAAGGATTCTTTATAATTAAAAATTAATTAAATCAATACAATAAAGTATTGATTTAGAATTGTCAACAAACGCAACGAAAGGCCTTTCGAAAAGCGTGGTATTTAAGTTTCGCTCTATTTTGACGTGGTAAAAGCCTTTCGAAAAAAACAGAAACAAGAGAATAACGTTGATGATCTTTCGGAAATGGAGTAACTGTGAACATATCAAGTTGGAATGCCGTTGCACTTTTTTTTACTGAACGCGCATAACAATCGGGAGATCTAAATGGAACCTATCTATGTTGCCGCCCTTATTAGCTTTGTCGTTGGCCTTTTTGGGTATATTATCACTCGTTTTTGGATATTACCCATCGGCAGGTATACAAGGGTCAAGGGCCGCCTCGAATCAGACATGGGCACTTTGCTGGACTTGCTGTTCGACGAAAAGATGCAGAATGGAAAAAGCACACAAATACACGCCCTCCAAGTATCCGTGCGTCGCCACTCTTCAGACCTGGTTTCCATCTACCAATATGATTTGCCGTATTGGTACCGACTCAACCTTGAAAGTAAAAAAGAACAGCCCTTGGAGGCTTCGAAGTCTTTAATGCGCCTTTCCAATACACGCAAACCGGAACATGTATTGAGACAAGCAAATGAAATCAAGCGGCTTTTACGGATGAAAAAAATTAACGTCAACCGGAACGATTAATTAACACCCAATCAAGGGTAAAGACTGAATCGATACACTGACGAACCTTTAAGGGAGATTCAGCAGTCTTTGAAGAACCAAATTAAAAATTACGCAGCCAATACACCCTATGACCCTCACCGCTGGATGGTTTTTTCCTTCATCTGCCTGGTATACTTTTTCGTCTATTTCCATCGGGTTTCCACCTCGGTTATCGTTACGGACCTTTTAAAAGCGTTTCACACCAACGCAACGGCGCTGGGCTTCATGTCGTCCATGTATTTTTATCTCTATGCCTTTGAGCAACCGCTTGTGGGATACCTCGCGGACCGGCTCGGACCCCGGCGAGTGATCGGCTACTGGTCCATGGTCGCTTCGGCAGGATGTTTTCTGTTCGGAATGGCACCGAACATTGGTTGGGCTTCGGTGGGACGGGCGCTTATCGGTCTTGGTGTGGGCGGCGTGTACGTGCCGGCAGTCAAGGCCGTGTCCTTATGGTTCAGAAAAAACGAATTTGCCACCATGATTGGACTGCTCATGTCCATGGGAAATTTGGGTGCTGTAATTGCCACCACACCCCTAGCTTGGGCGGCCGGTTCCTGGGGATGGCGGCCCACATTTTTCATGATCGGCGCCATCACACTTGGGCTGGCATTTGTTACGCTGTTGCTCACCCGAGACTACTCTGGTCCCATCGAACCGGCTTTGGCAAATTCAGTCGAAGCCTCTGGAGGACATACGAACTCAAAAGCAAAGGCTGTCCAGGTGCTGGCATCCAGGCAGTTCTGGATTGTTGCGATCATTTTTTTCGGTATTTACGGCACGCTGGTGACTTTGCAGGGACTGTGGGCAACACCCTTTCTGATGGCGGTCCTTGGAATTAAACGCATCTTTGCCAGCAAACTGAACATGCTGATCCCTGTGGGGGTGATCATTGGTGCACCCTTTTTCGGCTGGATAACCGACAGGTTTTCTCTCAACAAGAGAAATACCCTGATCGTGATCCTTAGCGTGTATACTCTGACCTGGGTGGGACTCACCTTTTTTTATAATCAATTAAGGATCGTCGGCCTGTCTCTGATACTGCTTGTGATGGGTATCGTTACAGGCGGGTTCATTAGCACGCTGTGGGGGATTGTTCGGGAGACTACGGCGATGGAAATTCTGGGACTGACTTCAGGTATGCTTAATCCCGCGCCATTTCTGGGAGTTGCCGTTTTTCAGGTTTTAACGGGCCTTATTCTGGATCGGGCCGGCCGCATCGGGAATCTTTACCCGCTAACAGCCTTCAAAGACGCTTTTTTGGTCTGTCTGTTCGGCGTTATTATCTGCTTTTTGCTGTCATTTTCTCTCCAAAAATCTTATGATCCGGAGGAGTTCTGATTTTTTCTTGGGTTGGTTTGGTGACGAGTTAAAGCGTTTTTTCGTGAATGAAATATCACGGGAAGGACTTGATTGACTCCGAAGATTTTTATAATGTTTATGGGGAGATTATGCAAAAAAACGTTTCAATGAACGCTCGAATAAAAATTTATTTGGGAAACAGTCCGTTACGATATGACACCTGAGGAGTTAAAATATTTTTGGGGGAATCACATCAACGTTCAGGTCGATGGTGAAGATCTCGATTTTGTTAAAGCAAAGGATATTGCCAAAGAGAAGGCAAAGGAAATAGCCCCGGATCCAATGCTATTGTCATGGTATAGTGGAAAAACCGGAAAATACTTCCCGAAGCTTGAGTGCGGTACCTGGGATAAGCCGGTATGGATGATATTTGCAGAATCAAGAGGCGCGGATATTGCCGTCAATATTAATGATGGTGAATACATATTTCTCTATCTCTCTTTGGTATAATTATATTACAGTGTTTCATTTAGATATTAAAACTAAATCGAATCATCAGGATACGCATTGAAATAAATATTATCATTGTTCTTGGTTTTTTTTTATGCTCGATTGAGGTTAAAATCAATTAAGAAGGCCGTATTTGCGATGGAAATGAAAAATAGAAAGAAAAGAACATCAAACCTACAGCATCTTGTAAAATGGATTTTTTTAGGACTTCTGGCCCTTTTGCTTGTATCTTATATTTTTCGACAACTTTCCTGGACGTGACCTGATAAGCGAGATAGATGTCAAGGGTGACTGTTTCTTGAATCGAGGGCTTTGAACAAACGTTTTGACGATGAAAATAGGGTGCACGTACGATACGATAGCAGATTCGACAAGGAGATTTAAATCATGTCAAAAGTAATGATCCATCCCGCCAACTATGAGAATGTTCGTCAGGCGGTAAACCGAGCCTTTGAACTCTTCCCATTAAAATTAAAGGGTAAGCGTGTTTTAATAAAACCCAACGTTTTACGGGCTTCAGAGCCCAATGAAGGCATTGTTACCCATCCCTCAGTACTGAAAGCAGTGGTGGAAAAAGTAGAAAACATGGACCCCAAATCCATTATAGTGGGGGACAATCCCGGCCTGTTCAACTACGGCGCAAATGAATTAAGTTTTGAAAAAACAGGACTAATGGATGCCGCCGGGAAGCATTATGAGAACATCGGGAATGATTCGGTGAAGGTGGATTTCAATGCCGATTTTATACCTACGGTCAGCCTTTCCCGGGTTGTCGTAGACACCGATATCATTATCAGTCTGCCAAAATTCAAAACCCACGGATTAACGGTCGTCACGGGCGCGATCAAAAACAGTTACGGTTTTTTACCCGGTGCACAGAAAGCCAAACTTCACAAGGTTGCTGGAAGTCCCCAACGGTTTCATGAAATGATTGTAGACGTGTTTCAACTGCGGGTGCCCGACCTGTTCATTGTGGACGCTGTGGTCGGGATGGAGGGTAATGGCCCGGCATCACCCGACCTCAGAAACATCGGTCTGATTCTGGCCTCCGACAATGCCGTGGCCCTGGATGCGATTATTGCGACCATGATGGGATGTGAACCCAGCCGGCTTCGATTCCTTCAAAAGGCAAAGGAAAAGGGTTTGGGAGATTATGACCTCAAGAAAATAGAAGTGCTTGGAGAGTTGAAGCAACTGCCCGATTTCAAACTCCCGCCCCTCGGCGGTGAAGCCATTATGAACAATGAGACCATACAAACGATGCTCCTTGATCGAACCCTTCTACGACCCCAGATTGACCCCGAATTGTGCACTGCCTGCGGTACATGCATCGATCAGTGTCCTGTGTCTGCTCTGTCCATGGATGAGGACATCCCGCTCGTGGACGCCGACATGTGCATTACCTGCTTTTGCTGTCAGGAAATTTGTCCTGAAAAAGCCATAGCTTTAAGGTAGATACCCAAGGACTTACGCCCGTGGCACTTGTGAAGGGGCTGATGGTTTCAAAACCTTCCATAGAGAGATTTTAAGTACCTTATTGGTTTTTTGGCCAAAAACGTTTAGTGAAATAGTATTTTGTCAAGTACAACTTTACCAATTCGTCCCGATTTTTAAGCGTCACCATTATCAAAAGAACGTCCGGCCGTCCTTTTATTGTTTGAATAAATCGGTCTCCTTTCATTGAAATCGATCCGATTACCGGGTGATCCGAATCGAGAACCGTTTCAAGGGTTTTTTTGAAAAGATCTGAAAAACATTCCATTTTGCCGATCTCATCGATCACCACCAGTTGGCCGGGTGTTTTGGGTATCATGGAAGGAACTGCTATTCGGTCAATATCCGTCAGATTGACACCATATTTACCGACCCGACACCGGCTCTTGATGCGCTGATGTGCAAGAACCCCTTCCTTTTGGCCCAGCGTATTGATGGAAAATCCCACCCGACGGCCCTTTTCCAGTATTTCTCTGGTAAAAAAGCCGGTTCCAGGGGGATCGATTTTTTGAACGATCTTTTCGATGATGGTCGATTTACCGCATCTTGGAGGGCCCGTGAAGAGAATGTTATTCATTGTTGTGTTATTATTACCTGAATTCAGGTATTATCTTCATTAAGCTTTTCACTCAATGAAGATAAACTTTGTCTTTCAGTAGTTCGGCAAATCGGTGTTTATACGGTTTAAACTTACTCAAAAAATGGGTACATTCATCACAAAATTTATGACCCCTCCCATCAATAATTGCTCGAACATACCCCAAGTATCCAAATTTGTTGAATTCTCCTCTGCTCATGGGGCACAGAGATCCGTCAGGGGCCAGCTTGTAGGATGCATGGTCGGTTAACCCGAAATTATGGCCCACTTCATGTAAAGACACCTTTATGGTTCTGTCGACATACAAATCATAATCGGCTTCGGTCGTGATGTTCGACGGACTTAGCCGTTTGGTAGAAACAACCGCAACATTATTCATGGCGTTTTTGCCGCCAAAAATGGTATTATAAAATTCATCTTTATCTTGGATCGTTAAATCCGCATCGGTGATTCCCAAAATATGTCCGCCAAATAATTCATGAAGTACCATTGTCAGCAAAAGCGCATCAATACTGTCAACAGAAGGTGCTTCATGATGGAATATCTTAAATTCATCGATCATTCCTCTAAAAGATTCCAAAATATTTTCACCAACCTCTTTGAGACTGCTGTATGTAATACACTCGCCGATACGAACAATATTTATTTTTGATATATTTTCAAACAATGGACCCAACCCCAAAAGTTTATTCATATGGTATTTATGTTATGTATTTCAAACAATTTTTCTATAACTTTATTCTAGCATATTTTTCAAAATTGTACAAAATCATAAAGAATCTTCTCCATGAACGTCAAGTGGACCGTTGCAGGATAGAGACGAAACGATCAGCTTGACTTTGTTTTCGCAAGATGTAAAATTATTATCATGACATCCCAAGGTATCCATATTTCAGAATTGCCTGACCTAAAAGCCCCCGTTTTGATTGCTGGATTTGCCGGATGGGGAAACGCGCTGGATATTTCAAGAGGCATGGCCGTTTACTTGATCCGAAAACTCAAGGGCCAGCTGTTTGCAAGCATGAATCCGGATGTTTTTTTTCGGTATGATATCCTTCGTCCGGAAGTCGATATCGTTGACGGGGTGTTGGTGCGCTTTACTCCGCCCAGCGGATCGGTTTACGCCGTTCGCCTTGATGCCAGCCCAAATGATCTCGTTGTCCTGGAGGCAGACGAGCCCAATCTTCAGTGGAATCGTTTTACGGAAGAGCTTTTTTCCATTTGTCGAAAGCTTGGTGTCAAAACCGTCATTACCCTCGGCAGTATGTATGACAACGTCCTTCATTCGGACCGGATCATATCGGGTATTGCTTCAAGCGTAGATATCCTCTCCAGACTGAAACAGAAAGGCGTTATTCCCGTCTCATACCAGGGGCCCGGTGCAGTTCATTCAACGCTTCAGTTTGAAGGTGCAAAACAGGGCTTTCAATGCATCAGCCTGTGGTGCCATTGCCCATATTATCTCCAGAATACCAAGCACTACGGCTTAATGTCTCATTTAGCCAACGTGCTTTCATTTCTGGGTGAATTCGAGCTGGACACACAAGACCTTGAAAATCGCTGGAAAGCGCTTGAGAGCCAGATCGGAACGCTGATCGAAAACAGCGGTGAACTCCAAACCATGATCGATGAAATCCGCAAAGCCAAAGTGCGCGGAACCTGGTAAAGTTTGAAAAAATCCATTAAAAACGAAAAGGTAATCAATCTAACGAATTTTCTACCGCCGCGCTAATCCTTCTCCTTTGTCTGAAAACAGTCCCTGATAGAGGGCTGCGCCCAGCAGAATCAAGCCGAACCAGGCATGATTGAAACCTTCAAATTTTGTCCAGATGACTTCTTCTGCTGATGTGATGAGCAGGACCCCAAGCAGCGGTCCCAGTAAACCCCTTATCGGTACAATTCGTGAAGCCAGCAAGGCCGTGATACTGAGTGTGAGGCTGAATCCGGAGGGCGGACTCACGTAAGAGGTCCGCGCCAGGTAAAGGGCACCAGCCATGCACGCTGGAATTGCAGCGGTCATCAGGCAAAGCATCTTTACTTTACGAGTGGGAATGCCGATAGCCTCAGCCGCCTCTTCGCTGGCTTCCGTTTCTTTTGCATAGAGCCCCCAGCGGGAACGGAAAAAAAGCGCATGACACGCTGCGGTTGCCAGAAGCAAAAATGCCGCCAGAAGGTTGCAGTGGTATTTGGATATGGTTTCTGGAATATAAAGTCCGGCAGAACCTCCGGTCACGCCTTCCAGCGTTTCTAAAATCCTTTGAAAAATGATAAGGACTCCAAGGGTGGCCAAAGAATAGTAGCCATGGTTCAGTCCGGATAAAAGAAGGGTAACAACCATCGCTGCGACGGAACTCAGCAAGACGGTCAGGATTAGTGCCGGAAAAAAAGAAAGGCCCTTTGAGATCCCGATACCAAAA
>JBFESJ010000003.1:0-49172 GCA_041548585.1 Desulfobacterales bacterium
ACCCGACGAGCCCGTTGTAGCGAGGCGGAAATCTCGATTTTATAGCAGTTACCAAAAATATGTTCCGATTTATCCGCCTTTGGTGTGGTTGAATTAATAACGGTCACAATTTGCCATAAGCCGCCGGATGATTTCGTTTAGGTAGGGAAGCTGTCTGAGCAAATTAGAGCGCGTTAAAGAGAACATCTTCGAAGTTTTTTAAATTAGAAAATAAAATCAAACGACTACCCGATATTCTAAAAAGCCATGACCCTGTTCTCTCTTACGCGCTTTTGTTTGCGAGTTCTTGCCGACCTAAACGAAATTATCCGGCGGCTGAAACGGAATGTTATTCTGACAATAGCTATACAGGGCAACCGTATGTTTCCGTTCATCCACCGATGAAGAGATAGCCTGTGGCTTTGTGCAAAAGACTTTAGATTCCTATATGGATTCCTCGTGAACGCGCAGCATTAAGGTCGGCACCAGCGCGAGCAAAAACGTAACGCCTGATATAAAGAAACAATCATCAAAAGCGGCCACCATGGCTTCTTTCTTTATTATTAGATGTAAAACCGCAAGTGCTTTCTGGTAGGCCATGTTTTCCACACTTCCAAGTTTCTGAAAAAACTCCTGAAGATACAAAAGAAAATGTTTGGTGGCAAAAGAACTTAGGTTCTGAGCCTGCGCAAAGAGAGAATGGTGAAAAACTTCCCGCCGATCCAGTATGGCACCGAGAGCCGCCACCCCAAATGCACCACCCACTTGCCGAGAAACGTTCATCAGTCCCGAACCAATGGCGGTCTTTTCCGGAGGTAAACATTTAAGCGCCAGATTCATGATGGGCGGAAAAATAAATCCAATCCCCAATCCACGGATGATCATCATAAGGTAGGCCGTGGTTTTGGATGTCCTTAGATCAACAAAAGAAAGCCAATATAGCGAAAGGGCCGAAAACAACACGCCAAGCGTAATGGGGATGCGTCCGTCCATCCGATCAGCCATGCGCCCAGACAACGGCAATACCACAGCGACAACCAATGCCATGGGCAACATGAGAAAGCCGGCCTGAAGCGCGGTATAGTCAAGCATACTTTCAAAATACAGTGGAATAAGGAACGTAGAGCCATAAAGGCCAAAGCCCTGGATGACGAAAACAAGCGTTGCCATTGTATGGGCAAAGGTTTTGTATACACTTAGATCAATAAACGGGTGCCGAGCAATGTGTTCGGCCCACAAAAATGATGCAAGCCCAAGAGCAGCAATGGTAAAAAGCGCCAGAATATAAAAAGAGGTCCACCCTTCTCGCTGACCCTGGCTAAGCGCCATAAGCAGGCTTCCAAGAAAAATTGCCATGGTTAAAAATCCCAGGATGTCAAAGTGCATTTTTCTTTTGTTCATGCCTGCATGCAGAATAATGGCTGCCAGAAAAATTCCAAGAAGACCGACAGGCACATTAATGTAGAAGATAAGATGCCAGGAAAAGTGTTCCGTAAGATAGCCGCCAAGAGTAGGGCCGATAGCCGGACCAAAAGTGGCGCCGATGCCGTAAACCCCCATTGCAAGGCCCCGTTCTTCCGGTGGAAAGGCCTCAAAAATGATGACCATGGCAATGGGCATTAGGGCTCCGGCCCCGACGCCCTGAAAGACGCGAAAGACAATAAGCACGTCTACATTCCACGCTACTCCGCAAAAGACGGACGCCAGTGTAAAAATAACCAGGCTCGCGATAAAAAGGCGTTTGTTTCCGATTCTTGCACTCAGCCAGCCAACAGAAGGCATCATAATCGCCATGGCGATCATATATGCCGTGACAACCCACTGGATCTTATCCACATTGACGCCGAATGCGGCCATAATTTTTGGCAGAGCCACATTGACAACGGTGGTATCAAGCACGACCAAGAATGCCCCGCTCATTACCGCGACAACCACCAGCCATTTATAAAACGGTTTCTGATCCGCCCCTGTTGTGGTCGGCGTCATTTGCTATTATTCCGGATGTCGATACCCACCACCACCATCATGCCGGGCCGAAGCTGTTTGGCAGGATCGATTACCTCAATTCTTATGGGAATCCGCTGGGTCACCTTGGTAAAACTTCCAGAAGAACGGTTTTCAGGGATCAAAGAAAATTCCGAAGCGGCTGCAGCGCCGATGTTGATAACTTTGCCGGTAAATTTTGTTTTTGGATAGGCATCGACTTTAAGATCAACCGTCTGCTCCACCCGCACATGTTCAACTTTGGTCTCCTCTAAATTCGCTTCCACCCAAATGTTTTTCAGGTCGACGATGAGAGCAACGGGTTGACCCGCCTTAATGACTTCAGAGATATTGGCTATTTTTTTGGCAACCACACCATCAATGGGGCTGTTTATCGTGGTGTGTGCCAATTTTAATTTTGCCAGCGCATGTGTGGATTTGGCTTCTTCCAGTTTTCCTTTCAACGACGCCACCCGTTCTTGTTTCATTTTTACTTCACCGGTATTTGCTTCAGCCACTTTAAGCTTGGCCTGATTTTCATTTATTTCTTCCTCGGCCCTTAGCAATCTGGCTTGGGCCAATTCATGAGCAGCTCGAACCTTATCCATCTCGCTCTCTGAAACCGTCTTTCTTTTATAAAGCTTGCTGGTCCGCTTGAAATCCAATGTTGCCAAGCGCATGCTGGCCTTGGCTTCTTGCAAACGCGCCTGAGATGCAGATAGAACAGCAGCAGCCCGCTGAACTTCTTTTTCTGTTTTTTCTGTAACCAGTAATAAATCAGCTTTCGCCTCATTTAATGTGGCCTTGATGGCCTGAACCGAACCAGAAGCCACATCAACGCTAGCCTGATAATCTTCTTCCCGGAGCTGGGCGATCAATTGTCCTTTTTTTATATGATCTCCTTCATGGATAGGCAGCCGTTTTATCTTTCCGGAAACCGTCGAACTCACCGAAATCAGATCTCCTTTGACACGGGCATCGTCGGTACCGGCATGGGTAAAATAATAATGAAGCCAGCGAATGCCGTAAAAAGAAGCAACGACGATTCCGAACACCAGAATAATTAGGAGAAATTTTTGGGACAGTTTTCGGAGCCTATTGGTGCTCAGAGATTTCGATTCGACGCGCTTGTCTTTTTGGGCCGTTGGATTTTTAATGTCTGGTTTCATAGCGTTTGATGAGAAGCGACTCGACAAGTCGTTAACTCCTTAGAATTTATTTAGAAATTGCTTACAATGGTTCCCGGGATGTCTCGAGGCTGAGTAGTTTGGGACCCTGCTTGATAATAAATTTTTCATCAACCGTTTCCCAGATCCACCCCGAGTAGCCGTACCCTCCCACCGGCTTGTTGACAAAGGCACCGACCCATGATTCCGATCTCCCCTGGTTGATGCCCACAGTACCAAAGCGCCCAAAAGTGATTTTATCCACTGGATGGCAATAGGGTTTTCCGACAAGTTGGTTACCGAAATTTACGGCCGTTTCATCTCCATACACCGAAGCCCTCAGTCCAAAACGATTGTCCCGGACCAGGCCCAGCGCTTCATCCGGATTCTCAAACGAGCAGATATAGCTCACGGGTCCAAAGGTCTCCTCCCGAACGCCCAGCATGTCGTGAGTGGCATTCACAACCACCGTGGGGTACACCATATGACCGTCTATACGACCGCCAAGAACAACCTGAGCGCCTTTGTCTACAGCGTCCTTGAGTTGGGCCTTGATATTCGCTACGGCTCGCTCACTGGCTACCGGTCCCATTTCCGTATTAGGATCAGCGGGATCCCCCGTTTTAACTTGACGGCTCAATTCTACAAACCGTTCCACAAATGCATCATGAAGGGATTCATGCACATAAACGCGCTCCGGCGCCGTGCAGGTTTGTCCCGCATAAATGTATTTGGAAAAGGAAAGTTCTCGGGCTGAAGATTCCAGATCAGCCCCTGGAAGAACAACAAAAGGGTCTTTTCCAGGCCCTTCAAAAACAAATTTCTTTTTGAACTTTTTAACGGCTGTCTCGTACTGCAGGGCATGATCATCGGAGCCAAATAAACAAATGGCCGGTATATTCGGGTTTGCAATGGCGTTTTTTAGAAAATTTCTGCCGTTGGCGTACTCAAACCGAATGGCGTCCCCAAATATCGGTCTATAGAGGGATTCCATAAAACGGGAAATTTCTGACCCCCGCGTCGAAAATTTCACCCTTACTCGATTTCCCACAAGGAATATGGAAACAATGGCCGTGTTCAACCAGGCGCTGCCGTTATACGGCAGCAGCAGGGCAACTTCCTGGTCCGGTCGGCAAATCGGCTGCCGCTCGGCAAAGGCCGTGACCATCTTATCAAAACCTTTCAGGTTGTCCAAATTCATATCCACTTCTATACGACATTCTCTGATGGTAAAGCCGGCATCCCGAACAGCGGTTTCGATCAATTGATCTCGATGGGCGGATACGGCCTCGACCAATTGATGAACCTGTTCGATTCTTTTTTCAACCGCTTCCATTTTCTCCTCCCTTCATAATACCCCGGCAAAAAATGTTGACCATGGTTTCAATGGCCTCTTTAAGCTCAATGGACTGAAGTGTTTCATCGCCGAATATTTTTTTAAGAAGAATAAAATAATTGACCATCCCCACCAGGCATCGGGATGCTATCTCCGGATCGACCGGGTTGAAAGCCCCTTCGTCAATACGCTCCCGAATGTACTCGGCAAGAAACTCGAAGAACCTGCGGACGGGGCCGGCCACAAACATTCCGGCCAACTCGTGGCCCTCAAGAGCGCTGAACAAGAGAAGCCTTAAAAACGTTGTGTCCTGGCTATAGCGCTGCATAAAGTTTGAGACGATTGTAGCGAAAACCCGTTCATCGTCTTTCTTTCTCATGGCATCGAGGGGATAATACAAAGGTTCGCTCTCTTGCATTTTTTGATCGATAATGGCGGAATACAGTTCTTCCTTGTCTTTGAAGTGGCTGTAGATCATGGCCTCGCTGATCCCGGCCCTCTCGGCAATCTTTCGTGTCGTCGAGCCGCTAAAGCCGCTTCTCGAAAAAACATCCATTGCAGCCCGAATGATCTCTTGGCGACGCTCATCGCCGGTCATTCGTTTTCTTTTGGATTCCATCACACCACCTTGGTTGAATCGTGCCCGAACGAAAACTTGGAGGTTTCGTTCGGGCACTAAATAAACACTTATGATTAATCTAATTCGCTTGACTTATTTAAGACTTGTTATTAAGAATAGTTCATTTTTTAAATTGGAAAATTAATAAAAAAGTTTCCCGATGAATAGATGTCTATTAATGATTATTTAAAATAATCAAATCCGTTCTTATCGTGTAATCAGAAAATTATTATGATCGGAAAGGCCTATCGTTTATAAGTAATTATTTACTTAATAAACAAAAGGCTTTTAAAAAGCAATCTATTTTTAGCCATCCCCTAAACACCTTGAACCACAACCATAAGGAACATTTTATGAAAAAATTTTTTTATCCGGAATCCGTTGTTGTTGTCGGTGTTTCTGAATCTATGGATAACCTCGGCAAAAACATTATTTCAAATCTGGTTAATTTCGGTTATGCGGGAAAAATCTATGCCGTGGGGCCAAAGGGCGGCACCGTGATGGGACATCCGGTGTATACGTCTGTTCTTGATATACCGGATACACCGGATCTCGCTGTTATTCTCACCCCCGCGCGTTTTATTCCTGAAGTTATCGCCCAGTGCGGGAAAAAGGGAATTGGGCTTGCGATTATTGAATCCGCCGGTTTTAGGGAAATGGGGGAAGACGGCAAAAGCATTGAAAAGGATTTGCTCACTGCCGCCAAGCGATCGGGTATCCGGTTTGTCGGTCCGAATTGTATGGGTGTGATCAATACGCAAAACGGCCTCTATGTTCCCTTTATCGCCCTGCCTTCTGAATTCAAGAAAGGTCCTGTCAGCGTGATGTCTCAAAGTGGCGGAATAGGGCTTTCTCTTGCAGAAGGGTTGAAACAGCCGGGAGTGGGGCTCAGCAAATGTGTGAGCATGGGAAACAAGCTCAATCTGGACGAAACAGACCTTCTGGCCTATTTGATGAAAGATCCGGATACCGATGTCATTTACTTTTATCTTGAAGATTTTAAGAGAGGAAAAGATTTTGCGGACCTCGCGTTTCAAACCACCAAACCGGTTATTCTCCACAAGTCAAATACAAACCCGTTAACCTATACCATCGCAAAATCCCATAGTGCGGCCCTGGCCGGGGATGATAAAATTGTTGACGCAGCGTGCGCATCTGCAGGCATTGTGAGGGTGACGTCCACAGAAGATGCGATTTTTGCCATTAAGGGTCTTTCCTTACCCCTTCTTGAGGGAAAAAACCTGGCGATTCTTTCCAGATCAGGGGGCCATGCAGTGGTTGCGGCGGATATGTGTTCAAAATACGGTTTCAATTTACCCAAATTACATTCGAGCATCCTGGATGAAACCAGAAAACATTTTCGCGCCGGCGTCATAAAGATTGGTAACCCTCTGGACTTGGGGGATATTTTTGATCTTCAGGTGTATCCCCAAATCGCAGATAAAATTTTAAAACAACCAGATATCCACGGGATTGTTTACATTCATGTTTCCCATATGCAGATAGAAAAAAAAGATACCATACAGGTGTTGAAAAAACTCGCCGAACTCGCCGATCGGCACGGCAAGCCGATTGTCATCGTCGTAGAGGTTCCGCTTTCTTTTCACCCGGCATTAAAAAAACAATTGGATTATCCTTTTTTTATGGATCCTGTCCAAGCCTTCAAGGCTCTGACATTTCAATATCATTATACCGTATGCCGGCAAAAGAAAACCGGCACGGTTCAGAAAACGTCTTTTCCCCCAAAAGACAACATCAAAGCGTGGACAGATGGGATTTGCCAAAAAGATCGACATCCGTTGCTTCACGAATCTTTTGATCTTTTACATCGGATGGGTATTCCAACGGCGCCATGGCGTATGGTCACCACCTTTTCCGAGGCATGCAACGCTGCAAATGAAATCGGATATCCGGTGGTCATTAAAGCGGTATCTCTGGATCTTTTACACAAAAGTGATCAAGGCGGCATTGCACTCAATATCCCGGATACAGATGCGCTGGAAACGAAATGGAAAGAAATGCATTCTCGATTCAGCGGAATCATCGGTGTCGTGCTCCAAAAAATGATTTTCGCATCCCGAGAAATCATCATAGGGGCAAAAAGAGATCCGGTTTTTGGTCCAGCGGTATTGGTGGGGTTCGGAGGAATACTGGTGGAAGCGATACAGGATGTGAGTATGCGCCTTGCTCCGGTGGACGAACATGCAGCAAATGAAATGATCCATCAGCTCCGCGGCGCGAGAATTCTTGGGCCCTTTCGTGGAATGAAAGCTGCTGATCGACAGGTTGTGACACAATGTCTGGTAAACGTATCACAATTAATGTATCACTTTCCCGAAATTCAGGAACTGGATATCAATCCGCTGATCCTCTCCGATGATGGAAATTACGGGCTGGCATTGGATGCAAGGGTAATCTGTTCAAACAAAACGGACAAATAAACCCTGTTGCCCACAGATGATAAACTGAAACATATCTGAAACGCCCATGAAAGCGGCGTTAAAGAAAAAGGAAAACACCAATGAAAGCTGTAAGAAATTTTTTTAAAAATGACAGATTCGCCGATCATGTCGGCATCGAACTTCTGGAAGTTTCTGAGGGACGGGCAAGAGCGAAAATGGAGATTAAGGATCATCACTTAAATGGCGTCAATATAGCGCATGGCGGAGCGATTTTCTCCCTGGCGGATTTGGCGTTTGCCGTTGCTTCAAATTCGCATCAAACCGTTGCCCTTAGCATCAATGTGAGTATCTCTTACGTAAAAGCATCTGTTGCCGGTGAAACACTCTTTGCCGAAGCAAATGAGGTATCGCTCAATCCGAAACTGGCCACGTATGAAGTCCGTGTGACGGACGAAACCAATGATATCATCGCCATTTTTCTGGGAACCGTCTACAGAAAAAAAGATAGGATTTAGGCGATCCTTACTTAAAGCCCTTTTTCTGTTCAGCGTAATGCTCAATATTGCTGTTTACCTCTTACAGGACTTCCGGACCTTTTTAGAGAGCTACCAATAGCTACATCATAAATTTTTTCCCATGTTTTTTACTTTGTCCGATCTTTTTTTGAACTGCTGTCCGCGTCTTGATCTTTGAAGAGCGTGTCAAACATAGCCGATATTTTATCTCTGCTCATCTTCAGATAGTCCCGATCCTTTGAAAAAACTTCAAGTGTAATGGTATCGTCATAGCCGATATCCTTGAGGGATTTAGCAATTTCAGAAAAATTAACGGTCCCTGCCCCAACAGGTAAATGGTTGTCTGCTTCGCCGAGATTGTCGCTTACATGGATATGGCCGATTCGATCCGGAAACCTTTCTATAAACGTTACCGCTCTTTTTCCCCCGATATCCCCAATATGGGCATGTCCGGTATCAAGCGTCAGCTTAAGATTTGGAAATTTTTCGAATAATTCAGCAAAGTCCTCGGGTTCCACTAGGGAGTGGATTTTTGGAAACAAATTTTCGATACAAATGAAAAGCCCAAGCTGATCGGCTTTTTCCGTAATAGCATTGAGACTTTCCAAGGCATATTCTCTTGCTTGATCCATTACAAAGATGCCGAGTCCCATAATATAACTGGGATGAAGCACCGCCTTGGGACATGCAAGCTCTGCAACCACTTCGAGAGATTTGAGAACCTCATTCAGGGAAGCTTTTCTAATGCTATGGGTCAAATCCGCCGTATAAACAAAGGAGGGGAGGTGGCAAACAAGCTTCATATTGTGCCGATCGAGGGCTTTAAGGAGTCTTTTTTTCTCCTGACGAATTATGCTGTAATGCGCCTTTGGCGCATCCATGGTCAGCTCAAGGTAGTCAAATCCCAGTTCTGAAAAGGCCTCAAGCTCTTTAATAATGGGCCTGGCCGGAAAATTCATGGCGCCATAAAGCATCTCTTTGACCTCCTCTCCTTTTTTATATGCTGTTCAGATGCGGATAACCTTATTTTTTTCTTGTCGGTTATTTTGTCTTTGCCGTCTTCGTCGGCTTATCTTCGATTGCCTCGAAGGATTTCCAGCCGCCGCCCAATGCCTTGTAAAGTCTTACCAAATTGGAGATCACGGCGCCATTACTCTGATCCAGTTCATCCTGTAAGATAAGAAGCGAGCGTTGAGCGTCCAGTACATTATTAAAATCCACCAGACCCGCCTGGTACTGGTCCTGGGCCACTAAGGCGGCCCGCTGGGCCGCAGTCGCTGCTTTGGAGAGGGATTCCCGTCGGAGCTGCTCCTTGGCATAGGCCACAAGGATATTTTCCACCTCTTCCTGAGCCTTTAGTACGGCCGCTTCATATTGGATCATGGCCTGCTCCTGACGGGCGGTTTGTACCTCGATATTCTCCCGGATGGCACCGCCACGAAAGATATTCCAGGAGACGCCGGGCCCGATGCTCCAGGTGCGACTGGCCCATTCAAAGAAGTCTTCGCTGGAAAGGGACTCCAGTCCAATGGTGCCAAATAATCGAAATTTTGGATAAAGATCCGCCGTAGCCACACCGATGCGGGCTGTCTGGGCCGCCAGATTTCGTTCAGCTCGGCGGATATCGGGCCGGTGGCGAAGGGTCTCTGCAGGAATCCCGATAACCACCGTTTTCGGTAGTTCCGGAATGGGTCGTCTCGCAGCTAGTTCACGATGAAGTTTTCCTGGCTCCTCCCCCAGCAGCACCGCCAGACGATTTTTGGCTGCGTCCAGTCCTGTCATCAAAGCCGGGATCTGGGAACGGGAGCTTTCCAGGATACGCAAGGATTGCTGCACGGCCAGCTCGTCGATGATCCCTGCCTCGTACCGCGATTGATTCAAGTCATATGTTTTTTGCTGAGTTTTGATATTGGCCTCGGTAACCGCCAAACGGGCCTGGAAGGTCCGTACCTCCACATAGTTCAGAGCCACCTCAGCCACCAGGCTCACCAGAACGTTGTACAGATCCTCTTGTGTGGCTTCGAGACTCGCCTGGGCCGCTTCCACGGAGCGGCGCACGCCGCCAAAAACGTCCAGTTCCCAGCCCGCGTCAAAATCGGCCGTATAAAGTTTACTTTCTGTTCCCGTACCGCTGTTTTCGCTGCTGCGTTGTTTTGAAGCTAAAGCCTCGGCATCCAAGGAGGGAAATAGATTCGCCTTGCGAATGCCCCGCAAAGCCCGGGCCTCACGGACTCTGGATCGGGCGTTTTTCAGATCCAGATTGCCTTTAACAGCGCGTGCCACAAGGCTGTCGAGTTCCGCATCATTCAGCATACTCCACCACTGGGCAAGGGTTTCGGGCTCCAGCGAACCGGCGGTCAGGCCGCCCTGGAGTTCAGCGTGCCATTCATCCGGCGCGTCAGGCTTCACCCGGGTATAGTCCGGCCCAACCGCGGCACATCCGGTCAAGGCCAGAACAATGAAAGCGCCCAGGGTCAGGATAGCCAGCATCCTCCTTGTTGAGCCGTTGACTATATTCTTCATTTGTTTGTCTTTTTGCGCATGCATCATCTTTACCTTATTCCGCAACATGTTTGTCCCTCTTTTTGGCCCGCCAGGCATGGCCCTTTTCGCGACCTGTTTGAAAAGCATAGTAAAGGGCAGGGATCAGAAAAATGCCCAGCAGGGTCGCTGCCAGCATCCCGGAAAAGACCGTTGTTCCGATGGCCCGTCGGCTGTTGGCACCCGCACCTGTGGCAATCACCAGAGGCGCCACCCCGAGAATAAACGTGAAAGCGGTCATCAGCACCGGACGAAAACGAATTTTCGCCCCTTCAATGGCGGCTTTTTTCACGGAATATCCCTGTTCCCTTCGGTCCTTAGCGAACTCCACAATCAGGATGGCGTTCTTTGCGGCCAGGCCCACCAGCATGACCAGGCCGACCTGGGCGTAAATACTGAAACTGAGGCCGGCGATCCACAAACCGGCAAGTGCTCCAAGACTGGCCACCGGAATCGACAAGATGATGGAAAGGGGTATATTCCAGCTCTCGTACTGTCCCACCAGGAACAGATAGCCAAAAAGCAGGGCCAAAGCGAACAGGAATTGAACCTTGCCGCCGGCTTTGCGTTCCTGAAAGGACATGGACGACCAGTCGAAGGCGTAGCCGGGTGGCAGGGTCTTGGACGCCAGACGCTCCATGGCTGCCATGGCTTCTCCCGAGGAAAAACCCGGGGCTGCGTTACCGTTGATCTGTACACTGGTGAACTGGTTGTAACGGTCAACGATTTGCGGTGCCAGGACCGTGGTCAGGGTAATCAGGCTTTTCATGGGCACCATTTTTCCGTTGTTGCTGCGGACATAGAGCCGGCTGATGTCACTTACCGTATCCCGATACCGGGTTTCAGCCTGAACCTTGACCTGATAGGTCCGGCCGTAAAGATTGAAATCGTTTACATAACTTGAGCCGAGGTGATCCTTCAGGGTGGCAAAGACCCGACTGACCGGCACCCCGAGCGTCTCGGCCCGCGTGCGGTCAAGATTCACGAAGATCTGAGGCGTGTCAGCAGTGTAGGTGGAAAAAACCCGCATCAGGGTCGGGTCCTGGTTGGCGGCGATGACTAAGGACCGGGTTGCCGCGGCGATTTCCCGTGGAGGCTGATCTTCAAGGGCCTGAAGCCGGAAGTCAAAGCCGCCGGTGGTACCCAGCCCGGATATGGGCGGCGGTGCAAAGGCAAAAATATTGGCCGAAGAGATGGCGGCCAGTCTCTCCTGGGCCTTCCTCACAATGGCCTCCAACTGCTGATGCGAACGGGTGCGCTCGTCCCATGGTTTCAGGACAATAATGCCGAATCCGACATTCTCGGCCATACCGCTGAGCAGGCTGAACCCGCTCACGCCAAGCGAACTTTCAACACCATCGATGTCCTGCAACGCCAATGTCGCCTGTTCCATAACCGTGTTGGTGCGAGCCAGTGAAGCCCCCTCCGGCAGTTGTGCATTGATAAATAAAACACCCCGGTCTTCCTGGGGCAGGAACGATGTTGGGCTGTGAGTGAACAGGAAATAGGCAGCACCGACAACACCGACGAAGATCAACAACGCCACCACCAGCCTGCGGATCAACCAAGCGGCGCCGGTCACGTATATGTTGCGTGAAGCCCCAAGGACTTGGTTAAACCATGCAAGGGGACCATGTTGAGGAATCTTCGGGCTTTTGAGCAACACGGCGCACAGGGCGGGGCTCAGGGTCAAAGCATTGACGGCCGAGATGACCACCGCCGTGCAAATGGTCACGGCAAATTGTTTATAAAGCTGGCCGGTGGTACCGGGCATGAACGCCACCGGTACGAATACGGCCAAAAGTACCAAAGTAGTGGCAACGATGGGACCGGTGACCTGGCCCATTGCATGGATGGTTGCGGGTTTGGCGCTGAGTTTGCGTTTGTCCATGACCCTGTATACATTTTCCACCACCACGATGGCGTCGTCCACCACCAGCCCGATGGCCATGATCAGAGCAAACAGGGAAAGGGTGTTGGCACTGTATCCCAGGGCCAGCAAAACGGCAAAAGTGCCGATGAGCGATACCGGAATGGTCACCGTGGGAACCAGGGTCGCCCGCCAGTCCTGCAAAAAAATGTAATTCACGAACAAGACCAGAAAAAAGGTAATGACAAGGGTCAGCCCAATTTCGTGAATGGCCGCTGAAACGTATTTGGTGGTGTCATAAAAGACATCATAGTCTATATCGCCGGGCTGCCGCTCGGCGAGGTGTTTGAGTTCGGCCCGCACCGCTTTCATGGTATCCAGGGCGTTGGCCTTTGAAGATCGGTAAACACCTATGGCCACGGACGCCTGACCATTAAAAATCGAGCGGGTGAGGTAGTCTTTGGCGCCAAGTTCCACCCGGGCCACGTCACGAACCCGTACCAGACCGCCTTGCTCATTGCTGCGCACGATGATGTTTTCAAAATTTTCAGGATTATCAAGACGCCCTTTGGCTCGCAGGGTGTACTGGACCTGCTGACCGGTATCGGCGGGTGATGTTCCGATGGACCCCACCGCGGCCTGGATGTTTTGCTGGCGGATTGCCGCGATTATGTCATCGGAGGTCAGACTTAATGCGGTGAGCCTCTCCGGATTCATCCAGATGCGCATACTGTATTCGAACTCACCAAAAATAAAGACATCACTGACACCGTTGATACGCACCAGGGCATCTTTTATATTTTTGCTGACGTAGTTGCTCAAAAAAAGCTTGTCCCGGGTGCCCTGGGGAGAAAAGAATTCTACTGCACCCAACATGTCGGTGGATCGTCTGCGCACATCAATGCCCTGATCGACCACCGCCAGGGGCAGTTTGGAAGTTGCCAGTTGCACCCGGTTTTGCAAGTTGACCTGGTCGATGTCCGGATCAGTGCCCACCTCAAAAGTGACGGCCAGCGTATATCGCCCATTATTGGAGCAGGAAGAGGCCATGTAGAGCATATTTTCCACACCGTTGACCTCTTTTTCCATGGGCGCTGCCACATTATCTGCAACAACCTGGGCATTGGCGCCCGGATAGAAAGCGGTGACACGGATTTCGGGCGGTGTGATCTGTGGATACTGGGCAACGGGAATGTTGAATAACGCAATGAGACCCCCCAGGGTGATGACGATGGATATTACCGTGGCAAGACGTGGGCGTTCGATGAAAATCCGTGAAAACATACATCACCTCCCCTGCTGTTTATCGGCAACAGTGGTTTTCACTATCTGGCCGGGCTTGACTTTCTGGACGCCCTCAACAATGACCTTTTCACCTACAGCCAGACCTGTTTCGACGGCCCAGTTGGCACCGACCACAGGTCCGGTTTTAATCCGTCGCATGGCAACTCGGTTCCGGTCATCCACCAACAGGATATAGCGTCCGTCGCTGTCCTCCAGAATCGCCGCCTGGGGTACTACCGGCATGGTTTTAGCCGAACTTTTCGCCACCATAACGGTAACGTACTGCCCGGGAATCAATGTGGCTTCAGGGTTTTTAAACAAAGCCCGAACAGCGATGGTGCCAGTATTAACATCCACGGTATTGTCCACAAAATCCACATGCCCCACTGTTTTGAGAATTTGACCGTCACCCAGTTGGATTCGCGGTATCAGCATGGGGTGATTTTTGCCCCTATCGGCATCTTTGAGGGCCATATTAATGGCAGCAAGATCGTTTTCACTGATTGAATAGACCACCCGAATCGGATCCAACTGAACAATTCGAGCCAAAGCCCCTGAATCCGGCCCGACCAAATTACCTTTGGTAAAAGCGGTTCGCCCGATGCGTCCGGAGATAGGCGCTGTAATAGAGGTGTAACCCAGATTTATTTGGGCGATTTGAAGATAGGCCTTGACCTGCTCAAACTGGGCTTTTGCACGGAGTTCTTCGGCCACAGCATTGTCCAGGTCTGTCGCGGATATTCCTCCGGAACGGACTGTTCGAGCTCGATGAAGGTACTGCCGTGCCTTATTGAGGGTCGCTTCGGCCTGACCCACCAAGGCTTTGTCGGCATCAACCCTGGCCCGGTAGGGTGCCTGCTCGATAACATAAAGGAGCTCGCCCTCATGGACATCGCTTCCTTCCTTGAAGTTGACCTGTTTCAAAAATCCCTCGACCCGGGCCCGCAGGTCCACACGCTGAATGGCCTCAACATGGCCTACATATTCCGACGGCGGATTGACATCCTGCTCGATAACCGGGACCACCGTTACCAGCGGCGGCGGTCCGCCTGGGCCGGAAGGGCCGGCGATCACCACAACCGGAAACACAATCATCAACAAAAGACCCAGAAACAGGGCAACCAGCCCACAACAGGGGTTAATGACATCCGTTTTTAAGCGCTCCAACCACGCATGCTTATCGTCGGCGGACATCATAGCAGTTATCGCTCGAGTTTGATTGAAGCTGAACTTCTTTTGCATCATTTTTGGTCCTCCTGACCAATCAGGGCGAATTAAGCTTTTATCGTTGTTGATAATAATACCATTTGACAATATTAAATATATATTTTAAATCCCTATTTAAAACGGGACACTAAAACAATTCGTCGGTTAATTCAAGTAAAAACGTTCAATCTTTATTTAATTTATTCTGGCCTTAACTCCTGTAAGAAGACGTAAGGAGGATACACCATGCCCCAGAGAGAAGACGGCAAGGAAACCCGCAACCGGCTGCTGAACGCAGCCTGTGCGGTGTTCGCTGAAAAAGGCTATCGTAATGCCAAGGTGGCGGAGATCTGTCGCCGAGCCGATGCCAACGTGGCTGCTGTCAACTATTACTTTGGCGATAAGGCCAGTCTTTACACCGAAGCCTGGCGGCATGCTTTTAATAAATATGCCATCTCCGCATCGTCCGATTTGGTGCATACTTCACCGGACGATCAACTGAGGGCCCACATCCAGACCCTTATGCAAAATTTTATGGAAAAGGGTCGGCAGGGATACTTTACTCGCCTGTACATGATGGAACTGGCCAATCCCACAGGACTGATCCAAGACACATGGCTCGACCTGATCGAACCCCGCCGGCAAAAACTGCTCGGGATCATATGTAAAATTATGGGCGTAGAAACTACCAACGAAACGGTCCTGTTCTGCGAAATGAGCATTATCAACCAGTGCCGCGCCCTTCTGACCATCAACCGCAATGATCTGGAGTACCTTCTGGACCAGTCCCTTACCCCGGACTTGATCAAACGCCTGGCAGACCACATTGCCCACTTTTCCCTGGCAGGTATAAGAGCGGCTGGCAAACGCAACGCGTGATGCGGCTATCCTTTTGTTTACAAGAAATATTTTAACTATCATTAAAAAACAATCTGTTCCAAGAGATATAAACATCTCTTTTTTCAGATAAAACGCAAGACGTAATGCCAAAATGGTAAGTTATTTTTGCGCTATCCCTTAGTGCGAGTTCTCCTTGGCGATTGACAAGTTGATTCTGTTTAATTTAAAATTGTATAGAAACAGTTGGTGAATTAACATCACAATGCTCAAGTAAAACTTATTTGAAATACCATTTTATTTCATGTTGTTATCCCAGCTTTATTTTACCGATGGGTCGAGAGAAAGGATAAGGTCATGGATAAGGATAAGTTTTATTTAAAAATACAACGCCTTTTATCAAACGCCGACATTAAAATTAATGGAGACCGCCCATGGGACATTCGGGTTCACAACAAAAACCTGTACCCGAGAATTCTGGCGCATGGGTCACTGGGTTTGGGCGAGGCCTACATGGACGGATGGTGGGACTGCGAAAGGCTTGACGAGTTTATTTGTAGAGTTTTGAAAGCGAATCTTGACGCTAAAATTAATCCATGGACGGCGTTTTTTTCTCTTTCAAAGGCCAGGTTGTTCAATTTCCAAAAACCGTCTTCGTGTTTTATAGACTGCCAGCATCACTATGACATCGGCAATGATCTTTACCAATGCATGCTTGACAAGCTCCGAATATACAGCTGCGGCTACTGGAAAAGTGCATCTTCCCTCGATGACGCGCAAGAAAAAAAGCTGGATTTGGTTTGCCGTAAGTTGTTATTAAAACCGGGAATGCGTGTTCTCGATATCGGATGCGGCTGGGGGGGAACAGCCAAATTTATTGCCGAAAACTATCAAGCTGAAGTCGTCGGCATCACGGTTTCCGAAAAACAGGCGCGTTTTGCTGAAAAAGTCTGCCAAGGGCTTCCGGTGGAAATCCGTCTTGAGGACTACCGAAGCCTGAAAGGCGTGTTCGATCGTATTGTTTCTCTGGGTATGATTGAACACGTGGGTTATAAAAACTACAAAACATTTATGCGGGTTGCGCGCCGATGCCTTAAAGCGAGCGGCATCTTTGTTCTGCAAACCATTGGGAGTAACCATTCCCAGAAAAAAGCCGATCCTTGGATCAATCGATATATCTTTCCAAATTCCCTGCTGCCTTCAGCAAAGCAAATTAACGATGCCATTGAAAACCTTTTCGTTCTCGAAGACTGGCACAATTTTGGCCCGGATTACGATAAAACGCTGATGCACTGGTTTCAAAATTTTCACAACAACTGGAATAATCTCAAAGATACGTATGGTGAGCGTTTCTACCGAATGTGGAAATATTATCTTTTGTCCTGCGCCGGCACTTTTCGCGCAAGAGTAAACCAGTTGTGGCAAATCGTTCTCTCCCCAAAAGGGGTTCCCAACGGATATTACGCACCGCGCTAACCCGAATCTTTCATGAAAATTTTCAAGAGGCCTTTTTATTGGCATGGAAGAATCGTTTGAAATTAGAACTCAACCACACAACGAACTCCCGAAATGAATCCTGAAGGGCCAGTTCCCTGTTTCATGTTGTTATCCTGATATTGCAGATCGGCCGTAATCGCAAAGTATTCATTGAGCAAAAATCGGACATAAGTTTCGATAACATAGGCGTTATCCAAATCTTGATTGCCCCCTACCAGGTAAGCGTATCCAATGCCGATATTGTCTTGTGCTCGTCTCCACAGTTTCCCGTTGATATCAAGCCCTCCGGAATACAGTTCCTTCACCATAACAGCGGCTTCGTCATCTTGCCATCCGAATCGTATCCAGGCCCCCAGGATCTCCCCCAGTTGTTGATCAAAGGACAATATTACACACTGTTTTGATTCCACATTGTCTCCCGCAGGATTGTTGAAGTCTTTACTGGCCCAATCTATAGTCACGCGGTAGTTTCCTGTTCCCAGTTTTGTGTCGATGGTATAATCAAGGTTGACAGCATAAAAATTGTAACTTCTGCCATCGTCATTTTCGCCCACACTCATGACAACACCTTTGAGTGCAAACTCGCCAAATTCCCACTCCACGGCACCCCCCATGTCATAAGACGGGAAAAAACCATTTGCGGCATTTGCCAACACCTGGTTCATGAATTGGGTGAATTCATCGTTTGCAAAGGCATTTTCGTCCAGATAGTCCGTGGCATCGATGAGTCCCCCTGTAAGTCCCAACGTGTTGGCGTTACCGAATGTAAAGGTGTGTTTGTACCAGGCTGTGAGAAGATAATCCCGGTTCCGTCCGTTAATATCTTTTACATCATCCTCCAGGTCTGCCGCCCACGGTGAAAAAATAAATGGAGAAACCGTTGCATCATTTAACGCGTTGCCTGCCGAGAATCCAAACTTGGTAAAAATTTCATCAGTCCCACTCAGTATAAAACCGATTTCGGGCTGAAACACAAAGGCTCCCCGGCCCGTATTGCTAAACCCGGGAGCATCATCCACGTTCTGATATTGATAGGCACCGGCAACCAATCCTCCAACAGATAGTTTTTCGAGGATCCCTGATTCTGACGCGCTCTTTTCAACGGTGTTCCCGGTTGTTGTTAGGCGCTTCTCGATGTTTTCGATTCTCTGTTCTAACGTTGCATCGGATGTCTCACAAAGGGCATTTTGGGTTCCCAAAGCAACAAACACCCCAAAAACACAAAAACTTAAAATAAAGATTTTTGTTGTCAACTGAATCATCTTATCCTCCTTTCTAACATGGTCGTTCCGGACCAAAAAAAAACCACGATCGGAGTCATCTTCGGATGACCTTTATCCTTCGTGGTTTTGTTTATTTTGATTTTGTTGTATTCGCTTCGAAACGGAGGCTTCATTGCCTCAACTTTCAATTTGACATACTATAAACAGGTTATTGTGTCAAGGCACTTAATTGTGTTCTTTATGGCAATATAAACGGGACGATTTCAACTTAAAACAATTTTAGTTGTAATAGGCCTTTTGGGGGTTTGTTTTCCGGAGCTGTAGCCTCATGTGTTAATAAGTTTTCTTCAATCTTTCGGACAAACGGTGACACCGTCCGTTTCTCGACCTTTCCGAATCTCTTTCGTTTTTTTGCAAAGGTGATATAAAGCTGTTCCTTGGCTCGAGTCATTGCAACATAAAAAAGTCGCCTTTCCTCCTCTATATCCGACACACCGGCGTTCAATGGTTGAAATGGCAATAGTCCTTTTTCACACCCGGCAAGAAAAACAATTGGGAATTCAAGTCCTTTGGCTGCATGGATGGTCATTAGTGCTACACTTTCAGATTGGTGGTTGTATGCGTCTGTATCTGTTTGCAATGCCGCTTTTTTTAAAAATTCTTTGGTATTAAAATCGAGGCGCACACCATTATCGATCAGTCGTTTTAACGCGTCTTTCGTTTCTTGATTCCAACCGGCTGATGCACAAAGTTTGGTGTGTTCCGTTAAAAAAACAAGCTTGTCTTCCATGGACATTTTTTTTGTCTGTTGTTTCATTTCATAAATTCGGTTTATTAGATCGGTCAACTTTGTCTGGCGCACCTTACCCATTCCGCTAATGGGAAATCTGCGTGCATTTCGTAGCGCAGATTCAAGTGTAAAACGTTTTTCGTAAGACCATTTTTTAAAGATTTCAAAGGCTTGTTTGCTCATCGACGGTGTTGTTAATTTTAAACCCCTTTCAAAATCTGCATACCCCCCCGTTCCTTCGATGACGCTTAATAACGATATCAACTCACGGATATATTTTGTGCTGAAAATATTCTCTCTACTCACAATTTGGTATGGAATTCCGGCATTATCGAAAACTTCGGTAAAAATCCTGTTTTGTTCAGAGGTTCGATACAAGACGGCAAAATCGGAAAAACTTAAATTTTCGGAGGGTAGTTGCCCATCCAAATTGCCAAAATCGATTGAATGAAACCCTATTCCCCCAATTAATTTTTCAATGGTTTTACCGATTGCCACAGCCTCTGCTTTATCAGAACTTGTTTCAAGAACACGGATTGTTTTCGTCCCGTTGATTTCTGAATAGATTCGCTCTTGTAACGCGCTGTTTTTCTGAGATTTAATCACTTGATATGAACCATCAAGAATGGTTTGGGTTGACCGGTAATTTCGTGTCAGTTTTATAATTTCGGCATCAGGATAGTCTTTCATCATTTGATCGAAATATTTAACATTCGATCCTCTAAAGCCGTAGATGGATTGATTCGGATCACCCACCACACAAAGATTTCTGCCCACACCGGGTGGCACAAGAGCTCTGATAATTCTGTATTGACCGTGATTTAAATCTTGATATTCATCCACAAAAACATGTCGAAAAAGCTCCCCGTCGTCAAGGGCAGTTTGATCTTCTGTCTCAAGCATCCGAACCGCGTTAAAAATGAGATCTTCATAATCGTAAAGCTTTTGTATTTCCAACAGGTTTTGATACGATTGATATACCAATGGAAAAACATCTTTATTTGAAGAAGATGTTTCACGGAAACATTCATCGGGGGTGAGGATCCTTTGTTTGGCGGAAGCAATCCATTCTAACAATATGTTCGGTTTTGTCTTTACCGAAATGCCCGTCGCCTTAACATGTTTTATCGCATCTAACAGCAAAGATTCGCGGTCCCTATCGTCGATGACCGTATAAGCTTTATTTTCATGATCATTTAATAGATTAAAACAAAGACTGTGAAACGTTCCGATAAAAGGCCGTGTTGTTGATTTGCCCAACAGATATTCGAGCCGTTCACGCATTTCCTGAGCAGCCTTGTTGGTGAATGTTACCGCAAGAATGTTTTGTGCTGAAGCCTTCTTTTTTATAAGATATGCAATTTTTTCGGTCAGGGTTCGTGTTTTACCGGTTCCTGGTCCTGCAACAATGATTAATGCACCGCCATCGTGCTCTACAGCCAGACGCTGTTCGAAATTTAACTCAACGGTTTCAAATCGTTGTCCGGTTGTCTTATCCGACCGATCTTCTAAAATCAAACGGGACGATTCGGATGGTTTTTCCTTTTTGTTAATGCCTTTTTTTTTCATAGACAGCGGTTTGGGTGAACTTACATAAAAAAGCGGTTTTTGTTCCTGAAGTTTATTTCGTTCATCCGGGTTAAAAATTTTTATTTTACCAAATTCTCCATCATATCCTGGCAAAAGATCAATTTTGTCTTGCCGCACCCTTGTAATCGCCTCGCCCAACAAAGGAACGCCTGCAGCATCGATGATATGTTTTTTCAGCGTCGTTAAAATGTCAAATTCAGGCCCCAGTTTTTCAAGTAATTTTCTATAGTTTCCCATAACTTTTTTTGAACTCGGACCCACCTTTAAAACTTCCGACAAAATTTCAACAAGAGGAATAATATTTTGAAAAGGATGATATTTTTTCGGTTTTACGCCCTCCGGACGATCTGCAAGCTCCTCCACTCTGTACAAAACACCCAATGTCAGCGGTTTTCCACAAACAGGGCATATTTTCCCCTGTTCACGTGTCTTTTGGGGCCAATAACGAACATTACAGTTTCTATGTCCATCGAGATGATATTTTCCTTCTTCAGGATAAAACTCTAAGGTGCCTAAAAATTTTTCAGGATCACCACTTTTTATGGCGGACTTTATGGCGGAATATGAGAGTTCTGTATTAAATAGATTTGCTTCGCGCCCCAGTTTTAGTGGTGAATGTGCATCAGAATTTGATACGAGGGTCAAACCGTCCAGTGCAGATACCCGCCAGTTCATTGCGGGATCTGATGAAAGACCTGTTTCAACTGCAAAAATAAACGATGTAAGATCCTCAAAACACTCATTTATAGAATCGAAACCTGATTTTGAACCCAGAACTGAAAACCACGGCGTCCAGATATGGGCAGGAATAAGGAATGCCTGCTCAGACGTTTCAAGAAGCATTTCTAAAAGGTTCCTGGCATCAAGACCAAGTATCGGTCTTCCGTCAGATTTTATATTTCCAATTTTGTCGAGTTTTGAAACAAAGCTATCGACCTGATCAAAATCGGATAAAAATACAAGATTATGATTTTTTCGGGTTTTATTGTTTTTTTTATATATGTTGCTAATTTCAGAAACCAATATAAAACGGACGGTTCTGCGACATGTCTTTGGGACTTCTTGATCACATATTCTCGAAAATTCTTCTTTTAACCTGAACATCCCAGGTTCCGCTGGTACCAGTTTTTCTTTGATTTCCGCAAACCAACCTGGATGGGTAAAATCACCGGTTCCAATAACCGTTATACCTTTATGTTGAGCTGCAATGTATAAATTTTCCAGATCCGAATTCTTCGCCGTGGCGATAGAAATACGGGAATGTACATGAAAATCAGCGATAAATTTCATATCTTTTTCTTTGTCACTTGGTTATTGTTAGATACGCGGTAAAAACACTTGTAACATTCTGATAAACAGTATATATATTTATATTAAATTAATTTAAGCACTATATATAGTATTTTTTGAAATTTTAAAAGGTTTAGATCGTCTTTAAAATACACATTTTAACAAACGCTTTTTATATTGATATTTTTTCAATAAATCACTACTTATGAACAATTCATTTTATACTGATGATAATCTATTTGTTTTAATTTTTTTTTTACGACATTCTTGTCAGTCTTAAATTCGATTTTTCTGTATTATATTGAAATCTTATAAAGTTATTATCATTATTAACAATCTATAATAATAATTATATAACTATATAAACAAATAAGGAATGGATAATGAAGTTTAAAATTCAAAAGAATGATATCCTTGACATACTGTCAAAAGTACAAGGAATAACCGGACGAAAAAGCAATTTAGCAATTACTTCAAACATTCTGATAAAAACCACAAATACAGGTATACAATTGATTGTAACAGACCTCGAGACGGGTTTTGAAGGATTATATCCGGCAAACATAGAAAGTCAGGGAGTATTAACGATAAATTCGAGAAAATTTTACGAAATCGTCAGAGAATTTCCAAGTGATGAAATTCACATTAGTGAAGTTGAAAATTATTGGATTAAAATCGGTAATAAAAATGTGGAATATAATATTGTTGGGTTGAATCCGGATGATTTTCCTGAAACGCCACGGATCGAAGATGTGGAATTTTTTACGATCGATTCAGAAGTCTTTAAGAAAATGATTGAAAAGACAATAATTATTACGGGTGCTCCTGATGAAAAAAGGACCCATATCGCCGGAATATATTTTGAAATTCTTCATCAAGAGGATAATAATTTTGTCAGAATGGTTTCAACCGACGGCAACCGGCTTTCAAAAGCGGATTGTGTTTATGAAAAGGATATAAAACTGCCTCAAGAACCCGGAATTATTATCCCGAAAAAA
Organism: Desulfobacterales bacterium; assembly: GCA_041548585.1. Classification (GTDB taxonomy): domain Bacteria; phylum Desulfobacterota; class Desulfobacteria; order Desulfobacterales; family UBA11574; genus UBA11574. The sequence goes on from JBFESJ010000003.1 coordinate 23,127, forward strand.
GGAATGAATGAAGTTATAAAATTTTTAGATTCTTCAGGAACTGTTCAATTTGGTGTTAAAAATAATAATTTTATCATTAAAAAAGATTATGAGACCATCATTATAAGACTTCTTGAAGGGGATTTTCCTGAATATGATGATATCATACAAAGAGGGTCTTCTCATGCGATCCATATGGATCGAAAAATGTTTTTAAGGATGCTCAAAAGAATGTCCATTTTATCTTCAGAAGACTACAAGGGAGTTATTTTCCATTTTAACAGCGACAATCTTATTATTACCACAACAAATCCGGATTTGGGTGAATCAAAAGAAGATATGGTGATTGATTACCAAGGCGATGCCATCGAAGTTGCATTTAATCCGAGATACATTATAGAAACGCTCAGTGTAATTGATACTGAAAAAGTTGTTGTAAATATTATCGATAATGAAAAACCATGTTTAATAGAAGGGGAAAATGACGATACATATTTAAGTGTAATCATGCCGATGAGAATATGAATATAGAAGAAAACGTATATAACGCTGATCAAATAAAAGTTCTCGAAGGACTTGAGGCGGTCAGAAAAAGACCGGCCATGTATATCGGGAATGTTAATATTGAAGGGCTTCATCACCTGGTCTACGAAGTTGTGGATAACAGTATTGATGAAGCTATGGCCGGTTATTGTGACTTGGTAAAGGTTATCATCCATACGGATAACAGTGTCAGTGTCGAAGATAATGGGAGGGGAATACCTGTTGGTATCCAAAAGTCAGAGAACCTGCCTGCCGTTGAAGTTGTAATGATGAAACTTCATTCTGGAGGAAAGTTTGATAATCACTCATATAAAGTTTCCGGCGGACTTCACGGTGTCGGTGTATCCGTGGTAAATGCCCTTTCAAAATTCATGGAAGTCGAAATTTATACTGACGGCAAAATCTATTATCAGACCTATGAAAAAGGAAAAAAAACCAGGGAACTGAGTGTTGTCGGTAAAACCAGGAAACGAGGCACAAAAATACATTTCGTTCCTGATACTGAAATTTTAGAAACAGATAATTTTAATTATGACATTCTGATTCGAAGATTAAGAGAACTTGCCTTTTTAAACAAAGGCGTCAGATTAACCATAGAAGATGAACGTTCGGACAACAAGGATGAGTTCTTTTATGAGGGCGGCATCGTATCATTTGTGGAGTATCTAAACAAAATAAATTCACCCCTTCACAAACCGATTTTTATGGAAGGTATAAAAAATGACGTTCAAATAGAAGTTGCCATTCAATATAATGATACGTTCAAGGAAAAAATATTTTCATTCGCTAACAATATCAATACGATAGAAGGGGGATTTCATCTTATCGGTTTCAAAGCAGCATTAACGCGTACCATCAATCAATATTTAACAAACGGAAACCTTCCAAAAAATCTTAAAGCCAAGATCGGTGGTGACGACGTCAGGGAAGGTTTAACTGCAGTGATAAGTATTAGAATAAAATCTCCACAGTTTGAGGGCCAAACAAAAACAAAACTCGGAAACAGTGAAGTAAAGGGGCTTGTAGAGTCTCTAATCAACGAGAAGTTGAGTATGTTTTTAGAGGAAAATCCAGGGGTAGCCAAAAAAATAATTGCCAAAGCTGTGGATGCTTCCCGAGCCAGAGATGCAGCTAAACGCGCCAGGGATCTCGCAAGAAAACAGGGAGCCCTTATCGATTCAACCCTTCCGGGAAAGCTTGCCGAATGCCAGGTTTCGGATCCGTCTGAAAGAGAGCTTTTTATTGTTGAAGGCGACTCCGCCGGGGGCAGCGCAAAACAGGGGCGTAATAGAAAATTTCAAGCTATTCTGCCTTTAAAAGGAAAAATATTAAATGTTGAGAAATCTCGTTTTGATAAAATTTTACGAAGTGAAGAAATTAAAAATATAATTACCGCCCTTGGAACCGGTGTGGGCCAGGAAGAATATAACATCGAAAAAATTAGGTATCATAAAACCATTATCATGACAGATGCCGATGTTGACGGATCTCATATCAGGACGCTTCTATTAACTTTTTTTTACAGACATATGCCGGAGATGGTAGACAACGGGTACCTTTACATTGCCCAACCTCCTTTATTCAAAGTTGGTAAAGGAAAGAAAGCAATTTATCTAAAAAATGAAAAAGAACTCAACGATTATGTCCTAAAGAGATCATGTAATAAAAAAATCATTAAATCCGAAAACAAAAAAAATGGTTTATCAGAACACAGACTTTATCTTTTTATAACCAATCTTTCTGAATATTTTTCCATAATGTCGAGATTTGAAGAAAGGGGAATTATCGCCGACCTTATTGAAACACTCATAAAAGAAGGCGTTGAAAATAAAGGCTTTTTACAAGATCGACAGAAAATGTCGCAACTTAAGGATACGCTGAATAAAAAGGAGTATCGTGTCAGCGAAATAATATGGAATGACGAAAGAGATATTTATGAAATGACTGTTGAGCCGTCATTTGATAAACAAAAAGAAGGAAGACTTATCGATTTGTCAAATAAGAAGATCAGACCTTTAAAGATCAGTAGAAACCTTGTGTATTCAAGAGATTTTCAAAACAGCCTCATTTTAAGCAAAAACATACTGAAAAACGACACACCACCGTTTTTTATTTTCAACACTGAAGATGAAAAAGACCCCGTACGCATTGATGATAAAAAACAACTTCTTTCTTTTTTTATGGAGGAAGGGAAAAAGGGGCTCGGCATTCAACGATACAAAGGTCTTGGAGAAATGAATCCAGACCAATTGTGGGAAACCACGATGAACCCGGAAAAAAGAATGCTGTTACAGGTAAAGGTTGAAGACGCCGTAGAAACCGATGAAATTTTTACCGTACTTATGGGAGAGCAGGTTGAGCCTCGAAGAGCGTTTATCAGCAACAATGCACTTGAAGTCAGCACACTGGACATATAGTTCCTTAAAAAGGATCGATGATTGAGCCCGCTGACTCGTTTTCCGGCTTTTAATGATCCATCGGTTATTATATAAAAGCCAAAATGAAAAGGTGTCGCATTAATAATGTATATTCATAAGATTCAAGCACGAGATTTGCCGGACCTTTGGTTTCAGGCGGTTCATGATATTCTTGATCATGGTCGAAAGTTTAAAATAGATCGTGGAAGTTATGCGGGGCAAACGAGGCTCGAATATGATTTTTTTACCGGGCATATAAAACACCCCGGAACCCAGCCGCTTTTACCCGACATTCCCCCGTCATGTGGTATTCCAAATCCGGTTGAAGAGGCGTATATATACGGTGGCAAGGGCTATGAAAGATCGTATATCGAATATATCATGACCGGACAAAAAGAGCCTGGTGAATCCTATACTTATGGAGAAAGATTAACCCGGGCGCCCATTACGGAAGAAAAGCTCGAATGGTGGGAAGAGGAAAACACGGAAATTATAGATAAAAGAGCGGTGGACGGAAAAGCTGTTTTTGAAGAAGACGGTAAGCTTTTTCTGAATCAAATCGAGTGGATCATTCAGACGTATAAAAAATATGGGAGCAGAAACAACCAGATGGTGCTTCAGGTGGCGCACCCTTCCGACCTAACCCTTTTAGACCCGCCGTGTTTGCGTGCCATAGACACAAGAATTCAGGATGACGCGCTTCATTTTATGGTATATTTTCGCTCTTGGGATCTTTGGGGAGGAATGCCGGCAAACCTGGCTGGAATTCAAAACCTCAAAGAATACATGGCAGCTGAAATCGGTGTAAAAGACGGCGAAATGATTGTTGAAAGCATAGGGCTTCACCTTTACGGGTACGCAGAAGAACTGGCGAAGCTAAGATGTATGAAAGCATAGAAACAAATACACCGTCTTAAATCAAAATTCTATCGTGTTGGGCGTCCTCGGAAAGGGGATCACATCCCGGATGTTGCTGATGCCCGTTATCAACATGAGCAACCGTTCGAACCCGAGGCCAAAGCCGCTGTGTTCAACAGACCCGAACCGCCTCGAATCCAAATACCACCAGTAATCCCCTTTCGGCATTTTTATTTCATCCATCTGGTTTTCAAGGACCTCAAGGCGTTCTTCGCGCTGACTTCCACCGATAATTTCTCCAATCCGAGGCACAAGAACATCCATGGCCGCTACGGTTTGATTATCATCGTTTAATCGCATGTAAAACGGTTTTATGGTTTTGGGATAATTAAAAATTATTAACGGTTTTTTAAAGTGGTGTTCGGTCAGGTAGCGTTCATGTTCGGTTTGAAGGTCTTTTCCAAAATCGATATCATATTCAAATTTTTTTCCGGATTTTTTTAATATTTCTACAGCAGAAGTGTAGGGCAGGCGTTTAAAATCGGATGTCGCCACATTGTCGAGTGTTTTTATCAGTTTTTTATCCACATATTTTGCAAAGAGTTCGATGTCTTCCTTGCATTCTTCAAGAGCAAAACCCGTTAAAAACTTTATCATCTCCTCCGCAAGATCCATATTTCCTTCCAGATTGCAGAACGCCATTTCAGGTTCGACCATCCAAAACTCGGCAACATGTCGACTGGTGTGGGAGTCTTCAGCTCTGAATGTCGGGCCGAAGGTATAAACATCTCCAAGGGCAAGTGCAAACATTTCAGCAGACAACTGGCCGGATACGGTTAAATTTGCCTCCTTGCCAAAAAAATCTTTGGTATAGTCTGTTTTGCCGTCGATAAGGGGCGGATTATCCAAAGCCAGTGTTGTTACGCGAAACAGCTCACCCGCCCCTTCACAATCCGAACCGGTAATAATGGGTGAATGAATATATTTAAAGCCCCTGTCTCTGAAAAATTTATGAATTGCATATGACAACTCCGATCGGATTCGAAATGTGGCACCATATTTGTTGGTTCGAGGTCTTAAATGGGCGATGGTTCTTAAAAATTCGTCTGTATGACGTTTTTTCTGAAGCGGATACGTTTCGGGGGCAGAGCCTAAAATTTTAATCTTTTCCGCCACGAGCTCCCATTTTTGTCCGGAACCTTTTGATTCTGCAAGTTTTCCGAAAACAACAACGGCAGAACCCGTTGAAAGCCGAGTAATATCCTTGTAATTGCTCAAGGTATTGTCGGCGATAATCTGAATATTTTTCAGGCAGGATCCGTCGTTGACTTCGATAAATGAAAACGCTTTTGAATCCCGCCGGGTTCGGACCCAACCTTTTATTAGAACATAATCGATGGGGGTTTTTGATTGAAGTAAGTTTACGATTTTTGTGCGCTTCATAATAAACCTCCATACCAACACAGTCGTTATTAAAAATATTCGGATAAAGCTTTACTGATATTAATGGGGTAGATTTTATTCAAGTGAGTTTCGATAATGTGGATCTATCACCATATATTTTCAAAAAGGCGATATGAACCATAACGTCGTAGCGTGACCCAATATTTTAGGATGTGTGAACTAGTTGAGGTTATATAAACAACCGGCGTTTACATCCTAAATATTGGGTCACTTCGAAATATTGTGCTTTTAACAAGCATATCGCCTTTTATGAAAACACATAGCGATGATTTATCACGGCTAATTCGGGTAAACACACAACCACGATACAAATTAACACTAATTATAATTTAATCGTAATGTTATAAAGCTGATCTTGGCGCTGTAAAACAACAACCAATGACTTTTTCTTACGGTATTTAATAATCGCCTTTTTAAAATCGTTAATGTTTTTAATGGTTAACTCACCTATCTGCCGGATAACGTCCCCGGGCCTGGCGCCGATACGTGCGAGATAAGAGTGGCGGTTTAGTTCTGAAATCACAACCCCTTCTTGTGCATATGTTTTGTAAATATTACGATTTTTCTTGGAAAGATTTTTTACCGCGATTCCGAGAATGTTGTGAGCCAGATCCAAAGCCAGTTCTTTGGGGAATGCCGATGATTTTACAGAAAAAAGGTTCGTTTTGCCGTTTCTCCAAATGTTTATATTAATGGTTTCTCCGGCTGATATGTTATTCATAGCTGTGTCAAAGTCGTTTTGAGAACTAATATTTCGTGATCCAACACGTCGTATAATATCTCCAACGTGAATACCAGCCTTAAAGGCAGGTCCAGACGCTTCTGTTTTTTTAACCAGAACGCCTTTGATGGTAGATGCTTTCAAATAACGGGCCAGTTCATCATCGATATCCTGTACGGTAACACCAATCCATGCCGGAATAACTTCTCCGTATCTGATAAGGTCTGTGACAATTCTTCTGGCCTTGTTGATCGGTATGGCAAATCCGATTCCCTGAGCTTTGGCATATATGGCCGTATTTATACCGATGAGCTCCCCATATATATTCAGAAGCGGCCCGCCACTGTTTCCCGGATTAATTGAAGCGTCCGTCTGGATGAAATCATGGTAGAATCTATCGTCTGCCCTTATACTGCGATTTACGGCGCTGATCACGCCCGTTGTTACGGTGTTTGAAAAACCGAACGGGTTTCCGATGGCGATAACCGTTTCTCCGATCATAAGATTGTTGGAATTTCCCATTCCAATTGCAGGGAGAACATCCTCTGAAGCAATACGCAGTACAGCTAAATCAGAATCAGGATCTGCACCTATGATTTGTGCTTTGAATTCACGCCCATCTTTTAAAGCAACCGTAATGGTTGAACTTTTTACAATAACATGTTTGTTGGTAAGAATAAATCCGCGTTTGCCATCAATAATAACTCCGGATCCAAGACTGGTTCGTTTATATTTTTGTTCAAAGCCGGGGTCGAAAAAATCCCTGAAAAAAGAGTCGAAAGAGGGATCCATACCAAACCCGTAAAATGGATTAACACGCTTGCGAACCTCGAACTCCGAACTTATGTTAACCACCGCGGGACTGACTTGTCGAATCGCCTTTACAACCGCACTCTCCCGCAAGCTTTCAGCATCGAGGTTGATGGGGGTAGTTAAAAAAAGCAGGTTAAAAACCACACAAAGGGACACTGCTGAAATTACAAATTTGTTGTTTTCCAATTTTATTCCTGGCATTTTGGGCTCCGGTATAATACGGTTGAGTTCAAAACAAATAAATAAAAGAAAATTTTACACCACGTATTTACGCTGGCAATTTAAGTGGTGTGATTCTCTAAAAAACACATATCATGAGCATAAAAAGCATTCAAGACATCTTACCGTTGATAGAACAACCCAGTCGATATTTAGGTTCAGAGGTTAATACCATTCGAAAAGACCATCGTGCGGTAAGCTTAAGTTTTGCCCTGGCCTTTCCGGATCTTTACGAGATCGGCACATCCCATTTCGGGCTTCAGATACTGTATCATATCCTAAACAGCCACCCAGAGATAGCTGCCGAAAGGGTTTTCGCCCCTGCACCCGACATGGAAACATATCTCAGATCATCCGGACTTATGCTTACTTCGTTGGAATCTAAAAAACCGCTTAACGCGTTCGATATCATCGGATTTAGCCTTCTTTATGAGCTTAACTATACGAATATTCTTAATATGTTAGATTTGGCCGGTATTCCTTTTCTGGCGCGACAGCGGGACAGTTCATTCCCTTTTGTTATCGCAGGTGGTCCAAGCATGTGTAACCCGGAACCTGTTGCAGATTTTTTTGATGCCATTGTCATTGGGGACGGGGAAAATGTAATCCAAAACATGTGCCGGTTTTGGCTTGAATGGAAAACGGATAATCTTCACGATAAAGAAATCCTTTTGAGACGATGGTCTAATATCGAAGGTGTCTATATACCTGGATTTTTTAAGCCAGAATTCGATCACGATGGATTTCAAACAGTTACGCCGATATTTCCGGGTTATGATATAATTAAAAGAGCAGTGGTTGGCGACCTAAACAAAGCCTCCTTTCCGGATACACCCATTATTCCATATGGCAAACCTGTTCATGATCGCTTAAGGCTTGAACTATCAAGAGGATGCACCAGGGGGTGTCGATTCTGTCAGGCAGGGATGATATATCGACCCGTCCGTGAGAGATCTCCTGAGAAGCTGCTGTCGCTTTCGGATGCCTCCCTTGCTTCAACCGGTTATGAAGACATATCATTGTTATCCTTAAGCACCGGGGATTACAGTTGTATTCAACCTCTAATGGAAAACATGATGGCAGCGTATACGAATCAGCGCATTGCCGTATCCTTTCCTTCTCTAAGGGCGGGTACATTAACGCCCAAACTCATGAGTCTCGTCAAACAGGTCAGAAAAACCGGCTTTACAATCGCACCGGAAGCGGGAAGCCAACGGCTTCGAGACGTTATCAACAAGAATATAACGGAAAAAGACATCATTGACACTGTGAATGATGCATTTGTTCTGGGGTGGCAGATTGTTAAGCTCTATTTTATGGTCGGTCTTCCCACAGAAACAGAAGACGATTTAAAAGCGATTGTTGATCTTGTGAAAAAACTCAAAACCCTCAACCGAAAACATGGACGAAAAGGTCGTATCAATGTAAGTATCGCAACCTTTATTCCGAAACCTCACACGCCCTTTCAGTGGTCGTCTCAAATTTCTTTGAACGAATCGAAACATAAAATTACATGGTTGAAGAAGAAGCTAAACATGCCCGGGGTTCATTTTAAATGGCAGAACCCCGAGGTCAGTATAATTGAAGGACTTTGGGCACGGGGGGACCGGCGCCTTGGCCCTTTACTGATTGCTGCATACAAAAGGGGATGTAAATTTGACGGCTGGAGCGATAAGTTTAGATATCGATCATGGGAAGCGTCTTTTTTAGATGAAGGCGTCGATATTGATTTCTATACAACACGTGTTAGAAATACGATGGACCCCTTGCCATGGGATCATATCGATATCATGGTTTCAAAAGAGTTCTTAATCAACGAGTGGAAAAAAGCAACAAAGGGCGATAGTACGGCAGATTGCCGTGAGGGTGATTGTAACCAATGTGGAGTTTGTGATTTTGAAACGATTGAACCCAAAGTGTTTGATGACCGTAAAGAAGATGCGGTCAAAAATTTTGTGCAAAACTCAAATTACACCACCGGCTATAAAAAATTAGAGATCTTTTTTTCTAAGCTCGATCAGGGAAAGTATTTTGGACATCTTGAAATGGTGAGGATTTTTTTACGTGCGATCCGGAGGGCCGGAATACCGGTTAAATATTCAGAGGGCTTTCATCCGAAACCCCAGATTTCCTTTGACGATGCGCTTCCCATCGGTATAGAGAGTTTGAATGAAAAATTTTATTTATCCGTAGTCGGAAACGTAAAACCGCAATCGATTACAGAAGAATTGAACAAACACCTTCCAAAGGGATTACGTATTCTTACGTGCCGGCTTGCGGCGAAAAAACCTTCGTGTAAGACTTTTTCGCCTGGGATATATATGGTAACAAAAAAAGACGATGGTTTTGATGAGGGAAAAATAAATCGATTTATCAAGGGGCCTGAATTATTATTTACACGGACCAATCGAAAAGGGAAAACAAAAACGATAAACTTAAAAGAGATGGTGTTAAATCTATCGTTGCTTGCACCCAACCGGCTAAAAATGACCCTTAGATCGGAACCGGGCAAAACGGTGAGACCTTTGGAGGTTCTTGAAAATATTTTCGGATTGTCCGAAAAAGAGATAAAGCAGGCGGCGATTGTTAAGTTATAACTCCAGTTTCGCACCCTTTTATTCAATGAAAGTCTTATCTGATTTCGCTCTGGAAGGTTTTATTCAAAATCGATTTTTATGAAAACACATGGCGGTCATCCTTCGCTAATTAGATAAACACATCATCATATGATGTGTTTACTCAAAGGTTTGGGTGCGAAACCTGAGCCATAATTCAGCAAAATGTAAAATCAGGGAAAAATATGTATAAAAAAATTGTCATCAATGTTGCTGATCATGAAACCAGAGTGGCGCTTCTTGAGGATGGAAACATTGCCGAACTTTTTATAGAGCGCGGAGATGCTTCGGATATCGCAGGAAATATTTACAAAGGAAAGGTGCAGCGGGTTCTGCCGGGCATGCAGGCCGCGTTTATAGACATAGGATTCAAGCAGGCCGCGTTTATTTATGTGAGCGATGTAATCGGTCGAGATTACAGCCCAATTGAAGATTTCCTAAACAATAATAACGACACAGAAGAAAACAACCCTTACAATTCGTATGTCTCTTCGATTCGTCGGGATAGGCATATCGAAGAACTTATCACAGAAGGCCAGGAAATTATGGTTCAGGCTGCCAAAGCGCCGATCGGCTCTAAAGGGGCTCGTCTGACAACACATATCTCCCTTCCGGGCCGATTTCTTGTGCTTATGCCCGCTTCAGAGCATATTGGAATCTCCAGGCGTATCGAAGATGATGCGGAACGGAGTCGTCTAAAGGCTATCGTTGAATCCATCCGTGAGGATAATTTCGGATATATTGTTCGAACTGCGGCAGAGGGTGTTCAGGAAGAGAAGCTCAAGTATGAGATGGGTTTTCTCAAAAATTTATGGGAGAGCATTCAAAAAAAATACCAAACCTCTCCAGCGCCATATCTTTTACATAAAGAGGTGGCAATCAGCCTTCGTGCTGTGCGGGATCTTTTGTTACATGAAGCTGAAAAACTGATCATCGATTCTCGTAAGGGTTACGAATCTATTTTAGACTTTCTGGACACATTTATGCCGAGTCTTAAAGATTCGGTGGAGCTTTATGAGGGATTGGAGACGATATTTGATGCATTTAATTTAGAAGCGGATATTTCACGTGCGATAAAAAAGAAGGTATGGCTTAAATCCGGTGGATATATCGTGATCGAACATACAGAAGCTCTGGTCGCCATCGATGTAAACACCGGACGGTATGTCGGCAAATATAACCTGGAAGAAACGATTTTAAAAACCAATCTTGAAGCTGTTAAGGAAATCGCCTATCAAATTCGTCTTCGGGATATCGGTGGTATCATCATCATCGATTTTATCGATATGGAAAAAAAATCGAATCAAGAAAAGGTGTTTAAAGCGTTAACAGGAGCGCTAAAAAAAGATAGGAGTAAAACCCACGTCCTGCCCATATCGGAGTTTGGATTAATACAGATGACCCGAAAACGGATTCGCAAGCCGCTTACAAGGATGCTGTGCGAGCCTTGCTTTTATTGTGACGGAGAAGGATATCTTATCTCCAAACAGACAATATGTTATAATATTTATCGGGAAATCCTTCGTGACTCTCGAGACATGATAGGGATCAAGGTCAGCCTGAGGGTCAACCCTGAAATTGCTGAGCTTCTTTATGGTGAGGAAAGTCATATCATCGTTGCTGTTGAGCAGGTTATCGGGAAACAGATTATCATTTACCCTGATGCCAAGCTTCATGTAGAAGAGTTTGACATTTTTGAAATTATCAAAGAATAATTGGACAAAAACGTCACCACATGATGCGTTTGCGCAAACGTTTGGGTGCGAGACGTGAGTAATTTAATTTTGTCATTAAATTTTGATTGCTCCAGTTTGAAGCTTGACAACGCGGTCATCTTGTGATTTATAAATCCGGTTAAATTAATAATTCGTAAAATAACACGTATTAATTTTTCAAAGATAATGAAAAATTTATGGTGTCTGAATAAGGATTTTAGATTATGAAACGAACATATCAACCAAGCAGAATTAAGCGAGCAAGAACACACGGGTTTTTGAAAAGAATGTCCACAAAACAAGGCAGAAGGATTATTAACAGGCGCAGATCAAAAGGTAGAATCCGTTTGTCAGTATAAACAGCGTTGCTCGATAGAGAAAATATTTAAATAACAATGGGTTGAGCAGAGGAGGCGCTTTTGCGCTGCTGTTATACCAAGGCTGACAGAATATTAAAACGCTCCGAATTTCTTAGATTGTCTATCCAGGGGAGAAAAATACAAAATAAATATTTTATTGCCATATTCTCTCCGGGCCAATTTCAAAGAATCCGCCTTGGTGTCACTGTAGCGAGAAAAGTTGGAAATGCCGCAACACGCAACAGGATTAAAAGATTTTCTCGCGAATATTTTCGGCGAAACAGGCACATTATAACAGGTCATTGGGATATCAATATTATCGCTAAAAAAGAGGCCGCGGAGTTATCATCGGAGCAGGCCTATCTATCCCTTGAAAACATTTTTAAAAATATTTCCAGGAGCAAAGAACATTAATAGAATATTTGCGATACCGGCTCTGATTTTTATTAGAGTATATCAATTCATATTGTCTCCAGTTATGGCTCCTGCATGCCGTTTTTATCCAACCTGTTCCGAGTATGCCTATCAGTCTATTTTGCGTTATGGATTTCTAAAGGGATTTTTCCTTACTTTAAAAAGACTTTTAAGGTGTCATCCCTTTCATCCGGGAGGAATCGATCCTGTTCCTTAACACAATGTAATTTGTCGCATTGAGGAATAGATTCGAAATATAGGGTGCCGATTCAAGACGAAAATATAATATTTGCCCACCTTCTCATAATCCTACAAATATTTTACTCCTTTGAACCCGAAAGATACCGACGATTCATTTAATCTGAACAGAACTTTTTATGTATCATATTGAATTTTGGAGAGGACAATGGAACACGCGCGATTATTTATTGCAATAGCACTTTCTTTGCTTGTGTTTGTTGCATGGAATTTTTTATTTGTTGATAAAAAAACGGACCAGCTTCCCAAACAAGCCATTCAAGCGGAACCACAGGCGGGTAAGAAATCAGAATTTCAGGAAAAAGAGAAGGTTTTAAAAGAAACGACCCCATTGAAATCAACGGCGCCGTTAAAAGAAATAACTGCGGAGGCGATGAAACCTTCAAAAACAATAACTGTAAATTTGCCTTTATACACAGTAAAAATTTCAGAAAAAGGCGCTGTTTTCAAGAGTTTTGTTCTTGAAAATTATAAAAAGAATATCAATGCGGACTCCCCCTTGCTGGAAATGATACCGCTTGATTTGTCCGAAGGAACCGTGCAGATCGGATTTGCCGGAAATAGCCTTCAGGGGCTTGATGATGCGGTTTTTTCGGTGAATATGGAGAAGGATTCTGTAGATATTAAAGAGTCACCCAAAGAAATCTCTTTTTCATGGAAATCTCCCCAAGGGATTGTCGTTGAAAAGAAATTTTTATTTTCACCCAAAACCTATATGATTGACCTTGATGTTAGGATTAAAAACGGATCCGATCGAGTGATTAAAGACAACCTAACGTTATCTCTTTTGAAAGCGCCACCAGATAAAGGGAGCAGGATTGGCTTCGAAGGGCCGAGCGCACTGATCAACAATAAACTCGAACAAATTAAGATTAAGAAGATAAAAAAGCAAGACGTATATCCGGGAAACTTAAAATGGATTGCAGTCCAGGACCGTTATTTTATGTCTGCTATCATTCCTGAAGAAGCTGTAGATGCCAGTATGCACCTCAGCTTTGATGACAGTAAGATTCTAAAAAATACATATGTGCAGCCAGAACACACCATTGATCCTGATAATCAGCATGTTTTTAAGTACAAACTGTTTTTGGGGCCGAAAAGCATGACGGTATTAAAATCATTAGATTATGATCTAATCAAAGCCGTCCATTTCGGTATGTTTGATATCCTCGCTAAACCATGCGTCTGGATAATGAACTTTTTATATGATCATTTTATCCCAAATTTTGGTATTGCTATAATAATTTTGACCATATTTACCAAAATCATTCTTTGGCCGCTTGGAAATAAGAGCTATAAGTCAATGGCTGAAATGAAAAAAATTCAACCGTTGATGGCGGAAATTAAAGAGAAATACAAAGATGACAAGAAAAGGATGAATCAAGAGATGATGGGATTGTATAAAACTTACAAGGTCAATCCCATGGGCGGATGTCTTCCAATGGTTGTACAGATCCCCGTATTCTTTGCGCTTTATCGGATGTTATATGAAGCCATAGAATTAAGACATGCTCCTTTTTTCGGGTGGATTAACGATTTGTCAGCCCCGGATCGCCTTTTCCGATTCGATTTTGCCGTTCCATTCATGGAACCGCCATACGGCATTCCTGTTTTAACCATAATTATGGGGGCGACCATGTTTTTTCAGCAGAAAATGTCGCCTCCAGCCGGTGATCCGACCCAGGCCAAAATGATGATGATGATGCCCATTGTTTTTACGTTTATTTTTATCAATTTTTCTTCGGGGCTTGTTTTGTACTGGCTTGTGAACAATGTCATTTCCATGGCCCAGCAGTATTATATTACGAAGAAAAGTGCTTAATAACGGAGGTTTAACAATGTCGTCCAGTTTGGAGTTTGAAGAAAAAAATGTCGAAATGGCTGTCAAAAAGGCCTGTGAAGAATTAAACATACCTAGGGATAAACTCAAACATGACGTTATTTCTTATGGGTCAACCGGGATTTTTGGGTTGGTGGGTACTAAAAAGGCACGTATTCGTGTCACCATACCCAAAGCACCCAAGGAATTTAAAATTGAAGATTCAGATACTGAAAAAGAGAAGATCGCATCTTCCGATCAAGCCTTGGAGGATGAAGGCTTTCAAATGGATGCCGCAATTGACGAGATAGAAATTTCCCATTCATATGATGATCCAAAAGATATTGGCAGGGATGCCCTACAGCGCATTATCAATTTAATTACCACGGATGCAACAATATCGATTAACGAGAAATCGAATCGAATTTTTTTCAATGTCAAAGGTGGAAACCCTGCCGTTCTTATTGGCAAGCGCGGACAAACGCTTGAGGCTATTCAATATGTTGTTGAAAAAATTGTAAATAAGAGCAGGAAAGAACGTGTTGGGATTCAGGTAGATGTTGAAGGCTATCTGGAAAAGCGGCGAGTCAGCTTGGAAAAAGCGGCCTTGAGGCTTGCTGAGAAGGTTAAGCGAACTGGAAAACCAGCGACAATCGGCCAAATGAATTCTCACGACCGAAGGATCGTTCATATCGCCTTGAAGGATGATAGCAGGGTTAGAACCCAGAGTATGGGGGAGGGTATTTTAAGGAAACTCGTTATCTTTCCAAAGAAAAATTCATGGCGAAAGAAAAGTAAATAACTCAAGCTTCAAATATTTTTGATCGTATGAAGCAGATATTTCAAGATCTTCCATTCGTTTGAAGGTGTTGAAGCCAGCTCTAAATAATAAAAAAATGAAATGTGATACTATCGCCGCCATTGCGACACCCACCGGCAGCGGCGGTATCGGGATTATTAAAATTTCCGGTAAAGACGCTTTTTCGATCGCTGAAGCGATTTTTCAAAGATCTCGCGGATCATGTGGTGAAGCGCGACCAGGGGACGATCCATCCTTTTTCTCATTAAAATCCCACCGACTTTATTACGGGCATATTGTGAATCCTGAAACAGGAAGGGTGCTGGATGAAGTTCTTATCTCGGCGATGAAAGCACCCCGGACATATACGAGAGAGGATGTTATCGAAATAAACACCCATTCAGGCCGTATTGTCGTGGCTTCGATTCTCGATTTGGTATTAAAAACAGGTGCAAGATTGGCCGATCCCGGTGAATTTACAAAAAGGGCATATCTTAGCGGACGTATTGATCTCACACAAGCCGAAGCGGTCATTGATATTATCAATTCCAGAACCGAAAAATCGCTTGAAATTGCAACTTCACAGATAAAAGGGGGGTTGAGAAACAGCATTGAGTCCATTAGAAATTCACTGATAGACATTTTAGCTGAAGTGGAGGCTGCAATTGATTTCCCGGAAGATGTCGGGGAAGTTATTGATGCGGAATCCGTTATCAAGGTTTTGGAAAAGACGGTTATCGGTGAGTTAAGAGAGCTGGTTGCGCAATATGAGAATGCACATTTTCTAAGAGACGGCCTTAAAATGATTGTCGTTGGTAGGCCCAATGTGGGCAAATCGAGCCTTATGAATCGGCTGATAAAAGAAGATCGCGTAATTGTTACGCCTATTCCCGGGACAACGAGAGATTTAATCGAAGAAACATTGAATATTCGTGGCATACCGGTTATTATTGCAGATAGCGCAGGCCTTCACGATACGAAGGATCCCGTTGAAGTCATTGGCATAGAAAAGACCCATGAATATATTCATAGTTCAGATTTAATTCTTTTCATGATTGATGCCAGTGATCCATTTACCAGCGAGGATCATAAAATATATAGGGCAATCAAAGACAAGCGCATAATACTGGTAATGAATAAAATCGATCTGGTGGCGGATGATATTGAACCTGAAATCCCCGAAGGGTGGGAAATAACACCAAACATCAAGATTTCAGCATTATATGGAAAGGGTTTGGGCAGGCTCAGGGATTTAATTGCAAAACTTACAATTGGAGACCAGCGTCTTGAGGTCCAAAATACAATCATTCCCAATTTAAGGCATAAAATCGCCATTGAAAAAAGTTTAGAGCTTTCAGTTTCAGCGGCCAAAGAAATACGCAAAGGGACTTCGTTCGAGCTGATTGCCATCGATATTCAGGAAGCATTTGACAGGTTGGGTGAAATTATCGGTGCCGTTACCAGGGAAGATGTTATCGATCAGATTTTCAGCCGATTCTGTATCGGAAAATAATGTTTCACGTGAAACAAATGCGTTGAATGATAGACTTACGAAGGTTATGCATCCATATTTATATAAGGAGTTAAATAATGAAAATAGACTTTACGGCATATTTTGAAAAATACGAGGCACTTTCAGCAAAAGCCGATGAATTGTTTGCAAAGGTTCAGGAAGAGTTTCCGGAATGTGTAACATGTGAAATCAAATGCGCAGACTGCTGCCACGCCCTGTTTGATCTCACTTTGATCGAAGCGATTTATATCAATAATCAATTCAATAAAACGTTTAAGGGTAAGGAAAAAGAGAAACTGATCGAAAAATCAAACCGTGCGGATCGAAAAACATACATGATCAAAAGAAAAGCATATAAGGATAAAGAGGCTGGAAAGAACGAGGTTGATATCCTAATGGAAATTGCCGCTGAACGTGTCAGGTGCCCGCTTCTCAATGACGATAATATGTGCGATCTTTATGAATATCGGCCTATTACGTGCCGACTTTACGGCATGCCGACATCTACAGGCGGCATCTCACATACCTGTGGAAAGTCGGCTTTTGTTGAGGGCAGACCGTATCCAACGGCCAATTTAGATATTATTCAAAAAAAGCTTTACGAGATTTCTGCTGAATTTGTCGGCCGGATCAAGACCCGGCATGCCAAGATGGCCGATATGCTTGTTCCGTTATCCATGGCGATTATTACAGAATATAACGAAAACTATCTTGGCTTAAAGGACGAGAAGCAAACTCTCAAGGAGCAAGGAAAAGAAAATGACAGTGATATCTCAAGAAGAAGAGAAAAAACGAAAAAAGGCCATTTTCGATAGCATGTCGCCACGGCGCCAGAAACACATTTTAAAAAAAGGATATGAAAAATGGGATCCTTTTCAGGAACCCAAAGATCCCATAGATATCAGAAAAGATAAAACAAAGCGAACGACGCAAACACTGGTTCGAGAATTTTTACAAACGAGAAGCTTTCAGGAATACAGCAATGCGTACGGGGGGGGCGTGCTTGAGATTTGCCTTGGAATTATCAATGATGATGACAGGTATAAAGGGATGTTTGAGTTTTCCGTCTGGTACCATGAATTGTTGAAACGGGAGGGATATGAGGAATCATAATCTCCGACCGTTTAAGATAGTTTTTTATATGTTTTGCCTGAAATGTGCCATCAAAGGACAATCATAAAACTCCACAAAATACCCGCACAGATTGCAGATCCGATGACACCGGAAGAGTTGCAGGCCATGGCATGCATGAGGAGGAAATTTTCGGGATCTTCGGACTGACCCACCAGATGAACCTCTCGGGCTGAACCAGGAACAGCTGATACGCCGGCAGCACCCAGCAACGGATTGATCTTTTCTTTCAGAAAAAGGTTCATAATTTTGGCAAATATGATTCCGGAGCCGGTTGCGATGCTAAACGCAATGGCTCCAAGAAAGAAAATCCCCACAGATTTTGGCGTTAGAAAGACATCGCCTTGTGTGCTGGCACCCACCGTTAAACCTAAAAATATGGTTGCCGTATCGATGATTGCCGTACGGGCGGTCTGGGCCAGGCGTTCGGTGACACCGCATTCCTTTAGGAAATTTCCGAAAAAGAAGGTTCCCAAAAGCGGTATGGAGGCCGGTGCGAGAAAACAGCAGAGGATGACACCGATTCCAGGGAAAATGATACGTTCTTTCTTGGACACCTTTCGGAGTTCGGGCATCCGGATGAGTCGCTCCTCACGATTGGTCAGAAGCCTCATGATGGGCGGCTGAATAACAGGTATCAGGGCCATATAGGAATAGGCTGCAATGGCGATGGGTCCGATCAGATGCGGTGCCAGTTTCGCGGTGAGAAATATGGATGTCGGTCCGTCGGCGCCACCAATAATGGCAATGGATGCGGCTTCCTTTGGCAAAAAGCCCAGGGCCAGAGCCCCCAGCAACGTAAAAAATATTCCCATCTGAGCTGCGGCACCCAAAAGCATGAGGATCGGCCGGGCCAGCAAAGAAGAAAAATCGGTCATTGCCCCGAGGCCCAAAAAAACGATAGAGGGATACAGACCCGTGGTAACGCCGAAATACAAATAGTGCAGCACACTGTTACTTTCATAAATACCGAGCCCGAATCCCTTAAAAAAAGGGATATTCCCCACCAGAACGCCAAATCCGATGGGAATAAGAAGAAGCGGTTCGTATGCTTTTGCTGTTCCAAGATATAAAAATACAGTGCCGACCACAATCATTATTACGTTGCGGTAGTCCGCCAGATAGTATCCAGTATTCGATAAAAATTGAAATAGCAGATCCATGCATTAACCTTTAATCGTTGTCAGTAGTTTCATTCTCTATGGGTAATTTCCAGCTAAACACACCATCACCGTGGGGAATTAAAATTTTGGCATCACGAAAGGCTGTAAGCGTAATGTGCGGGTGTGGAAAATTTTTATCCTTTGCAATTTCATATAGATCGGAAAGATAAAACGTATCACCAATTTCTTCAATCAAAGGGCTATAAAGATGGGCAATTTTATCGAGATCCGTCGGAAAATCCTTTGATAAATCTGAATCTGGTTGTTCGTCGGGCGCTTCGTTTTCTTGTATTTGGTTGTTGTTTCGGAAACTGGCATATTTATTTTCAAAGAACAGCAGTATCTTGTGAATTTGAGAAATTACCGAGGACAGCACGACCAGACCGCAAAAGACGATTAAAGCGCCAGCGATGGCCATTGCCCAGCCGTTATGAACCGATATTGCATGAAAGCCGTACAATTGATATCTCCCGTGTTCAAAGAAAAAAACGACGTATTAACCTGCTTCACACTTTCGAAAAAATGCAAGACCGTTGCAACCCCTTAGAAGATTTGTTCACCGGTTCTAATGGGTTACCATGCACATGAAATACAATTCTTTTTTCGATCATACATCTTAAAAAAAGTCAACACTAAAGCGCTTTTTGTCCGATCATCGCTTAATATAAAAAACAATTAAAGTTTTTAGCGAAGATACCGATGACACTTCATCGGAGATATACTTTTCTGCCGGTGGACTCATCCCCTGAGGATTTGAGGCGCAAGGCTTCGGGTCTTTCGTATATTAGATGTGGATAAGATTACCGAGCGACCAGGCCCATACATTTAAAACGCGCTTTTACTGGATAAAAAAGCGGGTTTTGTCCTTAAAGATTACATCTTTTCAAGTGAATTGGGATAGAAAATTCTTATGAAATTAGGCGGTAAGAAAGGGAAGTTGTTGACCATCGCTTTGTCTCTTTTTGTGTTAATTGCTATGTGTGCCGGGATTTTTTATCACCGCAATGAAAAAATTGATTTTCGCAAGCTATCAATGTTAAAAGAAAATAAGGATAAAAATGCATCAGAATATATTAAATGCCAACTCTTTTCAAATATCGGCACCCAAAATTATTTAATGCTGGAAATGGCCATTCCTTACCAAAATAAAGAACAACACTTTAATTTGAAGAATAATTTAGACAGAATAAAGAGCGACATGTTGATAAATATTGATCAGAAGGAAATGGCAGAATGGGTTAAAGAAAGAGATTATGTCGCGATAAAGAGCGAATTTCTAAAGGTTATCAATAAACATACAAACACGCCCATTGAACAAATTTATTTCGAATCATTTCTTTATCAGTAAAAAGAAATGATTTAAATTTTGAGAAATCTGCTGTTTATTCCTCGAAGTTTTTATGAAACAGATCAACCCTCGATGAAATCCTCGAAGTGTTGGAAACCAGGAACCCGGTGTGGTTAATTTCACACCGGGTTCCGAATTTTTTGCTATTTTTTCATTTGCTGATTAAAGATGGCTTCAGCTTTGTTGGCCATATCTTCGGCCTTTTGTGCCGAGGCCGCCGCTGCATCCGCGGCATTTTCGGCACGAACGGCGGCTGCATCAGCTTGTTTGACCTGCTGAGAGCAATCCTGGGCCAATGCTTTGGCGTCCTTGGCATCTTGGCTGGCCTGTTGAACCTGTTTTTCCAGCATTTTCATTTGGTCCATGCTTGCACAGCTCATGAGTGTAAAAGCCAACGCTAATGATAAGAACAGACCCATCACCATACATACGTTTTTTCGTATTTTCATTGAATTGCCTCCTCCGATGTACTGTTTTTCTCATAAACGAATGTCATCATCGATCTGACGTCTTGACGGCGAGTGTGTCATCACCTCCCTTCTTTAGAAAACCCACACGAACCGGTAGGCCGCTTTGTTTCTCAAGCGTATCGCTGACCGTTGAAATCGAAACACTGCTTAAAATACCCAGTTCATGTAATCGAGGTAAGGTCTGTGCACGTATATCTTTAATTTTATTGTAAATATCCGGATGAACCTCCATAAATATGCTTTGCCCCTGGATTCCTATTTTTACGGGTTCATAAACGATTTCGACAGGCGTATTTAAATTTACCTGTTCAAAAAGTAACGCAATATGTTCCGGATACAGGCGGATACATCCGTGACTGACCAGTCTTCCGATACCCCAGGGAGAATTTGTACCGTGAATACCGTATCCGATCAGCGACAGGCCGAGCCAGTATTTTCCTAACGGATTATTCGGTCCGGGAGGCATCGAGGTGACCCCGTATTTGGCCCTCAGCGACTCAGGAACCAACCAGGTGGGGTCTACCTGGCGGTGAATGACGTGACCCACAGCCACGGGGGTCTCCCAGCCGATATCTCCAATTCCCACCGGATAGGTGGTAACCATTCCGGTTTTCGGATTAAAATGATAGAGTCTTAATTCCGGCAGATTGATAACCAGCCCGTACAATTTAGTAGACGGCAAAACCCATTGGGTCGGTATAACAAGATTATGCCCGGGATTGAGGATCCATGGGTCCATCCGCGGATAAAGGAGCATGATTTCATTATACCCTAACCCGAAATGACGAACAATGTCCAAGAGGGTTTCTTTGGGCGAGACAATGTGGTGCTGAATGGACCCCACCACCGTTTTGTCTTTACGATAGCTGAAACCGCCGGCAAATGCTTTTAGGGTGCCGAGGGTTAAAAAGGTGATCAGCACAAAACAGCTGATTTTTTTAATGTGTAAGGGTTTGATCATTGACAGACGTTATGGTTTTTGACGTGTCAAATACACGTGAACACCCTTCGAGCGAAAATGCTCAATAGCGTATAATTAAATTCTATATGCTTAAGACCGAATATCACAAGTAAAAAACAAAAACAAATGCTTATAATTTCTTAAATGATTCTTTATTCAGACAATTTTTTTTTCCGATGGTATTGCGTGTCCATGAGCGAACTCCCACCGCTTATCGAGAAAGTAAAGGATCGGAACCGTCATCCTTGAAAAAAAGAGCGAGGCAACTTCTCCCGCCATAAGGGATATGGCAAGACCCTGAAAAATGGGATCGAACAGAATGACCGAAGCACCGACCACCACGGCGGCTGCGGTCAACATCATGGGACGAAAGCGCACAGCGCCGGCATCAATGACGGCAAGATCCAATGGCATTCCTTCTCTCACGCGGAGTTCTATAAAATCTACCAAAATGATGGAG
The DNA here is from genome assembly GCA_041548585.1 of Desulfobacterales bacterium. GTDB lineage: Bacteria > Desulfobacterota > Desulfobacteria > Desulfobacterales > UBA11574 > UBA11574. The sequence continues at coordinate 45,166 of JBFESJ010000003.1, forward strand.
TTTCTCACAACAATTCCGGCACCGGCAATAAAGCCGATCATGGAGGTTGCAGTAAAAAAAGCGCCAAGGGCCCAATGCGCAGGCAGGATGCCGATCAGAGAAAAAGGGATGGCGGCCATAATGACCAAAGGTGTTATGAAAGACTGGAACCATCCAACAACCAGTACAAATATCAGTACCAGGACCACAGCAAATGCAATTCCAAGATCTCGGAAGACTTCGTAAGTGATGTGCCATTCACCGTCCCATTTCATTTCGAATTTTCGGTCGCTGGAAGGAAGGCCGGCGGTATGCTGGACGATTTGGTATCCTTCAGGGAGTTGGATGGCCTTGATCTTGTTTTTCATCTCTAAAATTGCATACACCGGGCTTTCCTTAACACCGGCTACATCCCCGACAACATATACTACCGGCATGAGATTTTTATGATAAATACTCTGATCCACCGGGGTTTTTATAACGTTGATCAGCGTCGAAAGTGGGAGCAGGCCCCCGTCGGCTGAAGCAAGTTGCAGCATTTTAAGGCGCTGAATTCCGGCTCGGGCAGATAGTGGAAGGCGCATCAGAATCGGTACATCTTCTTTTTCCCTGGGCTGATGAAGCAGACCCGCCGTTTGTCCTTTGAGTGCCAGCTCGAGGGTGCGGTTAATCCGGGCCACACTGATCCCGTGAAGAGCGGCTTTCTCTCTGTCAACCTCAATCTTATAGCGGGGTTGAGTTTCTTCCATGTACCAGTCCACATCGACCACACCGGGCGTTTCGTTAAAAATGTTCATGATATCGGTAGCAATCTGCTTTTGGCGATGGTAATCAGGGCCGTAAATTTCGGCCACCAGAGTGGATAAAACCGGCGGACCGGGGGGGACTTCAGCCACCTTAACCCTTGCATGATAGCGGTCGGCTATGGATTTTAACGCCGGACGGACGCGTTTGGCAATATCATGACTCTGATTTTTTCGATGTCCTTTCTCTGCCAGATTCACCTGAATGTCTGCTTGGTGAGCACTGCTTCGCAGATAATAATGGCGCACCAGGCCGTTAAAGTTAAACGGCGCCGAGGTGCCCACATAGAGTTGATAATCGGTGACTTCATTAACGGTTTTGAGATAATCCCCCATTTCCATAACTGCGGCGGATGTTTCTTCCAAAGTGGCGGTTTCCGGCATGTCGAGAATCACCTGAAATTCACTTTTGTTATCAAAAGGGAGCATTTTGACCCGAACCCATCCGATTCCGACCATGGCACATGAGACAATGAGAAGGGCAACAACGCTGATAAGAAAAAGCCATCGCCAGAATCGATTTTCAATAAGGGGGGTCATTATTTTGCGATAAAGGCGTGTGCTCCAGTCTTCTTCACCGTGTTCACCGTCTGTCGCTGTTGGTTTATGCTTTATCATTCGGATGGAAGCCCATGGGGTGACGATAAACGCGACAATCAGTGAAAAGATCATAGCCGCGGATGCTCCCACCGGAATGGGTCTCATGTACGGCCCCATGAGTCCGCCGACAAAGGCCATGGGCAAAATAGCGCTGATGACGGTTAATGTCGCTAAAATGGTGGGATTACCGACTTCGTCCACCGCTTCGATGGCCACTTGGACCCTGGAACGTTCTCGATTTTCCGGAAGCCGGAAGTGACGAACGATATTTTCCACGATCACGATGGCGTCATCCACAAGGATTCCGATGGAGAATATCAGCGCAAAAAGAGTGATCCGGTTCAAGGTATACCCATACAGAAAAAAAACAGCCATGGTCAGCGCGAGTGTCACGGGAATAGCAATGGCAACGACGCCGGATTCACGGTGTCCCAAGACAAACCATATCAAAATCGTGACGGAAACAATGGCGATCATCATGTGAAACAGCAATTCATTCGATTTTTCTTTGGCGGTGTCCCCATAGTTTCGAGTGACGGAGACATGAATATTGTCCGGGATGACGCTGCCCGTTGCACGGTGAATTCGTTCAAGCACGCGATGGGATACAGCGACAGCATTGGCACCTTTTCGCTTGGAAACGGAGAGGGTGACGGCAGGGAAAACCCCTTTTGAGGACCTATGGTCGGCGGTGTTTTTTTCTACAGCGGCTGGGCCGGTACCGAAAAAAACATACTGATTCGGCTCTTCCGGGCCGTCAATGACGTCTGCAACATCCCGAAGATAAACGGGTTTGCCGTCGTGCACGCCGGCCACAACGCTTTTAACATCTTCTATTGTTTCTAAAAAACCACCGGTATGAACCAGCACCTGGCCTTTGATGGAAGGATAGGTGCCGGTTTCAGATTCCTGGTTTGCAGCGGTGACGGACATGGCAACCCCTTCAAGGTCGAGGCCGTAAGCCGCCAGCCTCACCGGATCAAACCGAACCTGAACCTGGCGCCGTTCGCCGCCGATAAGGGTAGTCATGGAAACATTGTTTTCGCGTTTGACAATGTTTTCGACTTCCGCTGCTACACGCCGCAACGTGTAATGATCGAACCCTTCCCCCCAGAATGTCAGCGATAGAATCGGAACGTCGTCAATATATCGCGGTTTAATGAGCGGCGGTGTAACAGACCAGGGAATAAGATCGTAGTTTGCCATGAGCTTCGACTGGAGACGAACGATGGATTTTTCCTCGTCCTGCCCCACGTAAAAGCGGACCACTGCCATGGACATGCCCGGGCTGGATGTTGAATACACATATTCTACGCCCGGAATTTCCCACAACAGCTTTTCCATGGGGTTTGTGACCCGCTCTTCGACTTCTTTGGCACTGGCGCCGGGCATTTTTACAAAAATGTCGATCATGGGAACGATAATCTGGGGTTCTTCTTCCCTGGGAAGGGCGATGACCGAAGCGATACCCAGCAAAATGGCTGCGAGAATAAACAACGGGGTCAGTTTGGAATCGATAAAAAACTGTGCAATTTTGCCGGCGGCACCTGTTTTTTGCGTCATGAATCCATCTCCACTTTCATGCCGTTGATAAGATTTGGTGGAGGAGCGGGTACATAGCGATCCCCTTGTTTGAGGCCTGATAAGACTTCTATGGACTCGCCGAATGTTCTACCGGTTCGAAGGAGTCGAAATTTGGCGGTTTGCGTATCATCCACAATATAAATGCCCGTCAACTGTCCGGAATGTATCACGGCGGTTAATGGAATTAAAAGCAAGCCGCTTTCGCCCACAGGGATTGAAACCCGTGCGAACATGCCGGATCGAAGCCTTGGGTCAACCGGCAGCTTAACCTTGATTAAAAATGAACGGCTTTTTGCATCAGCGGCTGGAAAAATTTCCTGTATGCTTCCGGTGAACGTTTTGTTGTTGAGTGCGGAAACCGTCACCGTTACCTCTTGGTTTAAGCCAACGGTATGGATATACTGTTCGGGGAGCACCAGGTCAACGACATAACTATCTGTGTTTTCGATTGAAAACATAGCTTTGCCTGGTGTGGCAAGGTCTCCCACATCGACCATTTTTGCCCGAATGATTTCGTCATAAGGGGCCTGTAACACCGTATCTTTCGAATTGACAACCGCCGATGCCAGGGCGGCTTCGGCCTGTTTGACGCGCTGTTTTGCAGCGGCCAGTCCGGCCTGGGCTTGCTGGTATCGAGATTTGATCTCATCAAACTCCTGGGGACTGGCGGACTCATCTTTCATCAAATTCTGATATCGGGTATAGGTGGCAATCGCAAGCTCTGCGCCTGCACCGGCTGCAGTTTCGGCGCGCCGGGCTTCCGCAAGCGCAGCTTTTGCTTGACGAAGCATTGCTGCGGCCTGTCGATCATCGATGATTGCAAGCCGATCACCCTTTTTGACCAGGTCTCCTTCCCGGACAAAAACCTCTATTACGGTTCCCATGAGTTTGCTGGAAATCGTGCTGACGGTTTTGGCACTGACGGTTCCCACGGATTCGTACATGGATGATTGACGGATAAGTTTAGCGGAGATGACCGGGGCGCTGACGCGCCCTTTTGGGGACGTCTCGATATTTCCCGGGTCTATTTTTTCCCCACAA
>JBFESJ010000004.1:0-40247 GCA_041548585.1 Desulfobacterales bacterium
AATATACCACACGGATATCTATTAACGACATCATTCAAGGCATGATATTCGGTTTTTCTGCTTTAGTTGATACTGAAAAGAAAAATTATACGACATACGCCAAGGCTCTTACAGATGTAAAACTCTATAAGTGGGAAGCGCCGGATTTGGAGACATTGTTTAATCAGGACTTTGAAATGGGCTTTTTGTTTATGAAAGAAATTGCCAAGACTATCAAAACAAGACTACAAATCAGAAACGTTCAATTTCTCGATATATATAAATAACTATATTTTATTACTTTATTCTTCATATATCTAAAAATCCATAAAAAAGCAAAAAGACACCTAAAATTCAATGTGCTTTGAAAAAAACGGTTAGCGCCGCTCCTGTGATGCAAAGTAGTATCCCCAATACCTGAACTGCCAACAACCTTTCGTTCAAAACCACGTATCCGATAATCACACCAAAAACCGGGGCCAGACAAAATGCGAGTGTCATTACCGTAGAGATATTTCCGCTCTTCAGCCCGGCATACAGAAAGATTATCCCAAGGCAGCCGGAGAGCAACCCGCCTCCGACGGCAACGAGGGATATCGATTTTACTCCGGCATTTTTCAACTGTCCCCAAAACGGGTAAGATAAAAACAACAGCAGCGACAAAGAAAATGCCGTTCGTATTGCCGTACCCATGATCGGAGACAGGTCTCCGAGTTTAATACCGCGTTTTTCCAAAAATGATCCGATGGCCCAACATAACGCAGTTAAGATTGCCCAGAATTCAGCACGCATGATAATCCTCTCTATGTAATATTGAATATGGGAAAGTCCGATATTCCCCGCAGAACAACAAGTTTTTCCATACCGGGCAAGGAACTCCGTTCTGGATCCGTGATCAGTGCTGAAAAATCAAATCATTGAAACAGACGTACTTTGCTTGGGTCTTGAATGAGAATCATTTTTAAATTGGAAAGAAAATATCCGAATAATTTCAGAAATATACGCACACAATTCTCTCCGAATGTCAAGAAAATCGTAAAAACTGAAAGCCAGATGCTATATACTGGATGCATGATGCATGATTCAAATTCGGGGGAGGCAGCGTGAAGAATGTTCTTTCGTGCTGCATTCTCTGCATGAGCGAGCCAAACTTGACGAAAATAATACAGCTGATTATCTCATCAAGTAAGGGGGTTTAGTCAAGTTGCATATGAGATTTTGCTTTTTTTACTTGACAAGTACGAACGGTCGTACTATTTTATTGGCATGACAAAAGGAAAGGATACCAAATTTACTGTTTTGGAAGCCGGTCTGGATATGGCAAGCCAATTGGGTCTTGAGTGCGTAACCATCGGAAACCTTGCCAAGGCAACGAATATGTCCAAAAGCGGGTTGTTTGCTCATTTCCAATCCAAAGAGAATCTTCAGATCGAGATACTCAATTACGCAGCTCAGTCATTTTCAGAAGGTGTCATCATCCCGGCACTGAAAATCGAAGCCGGCATCCCGAGAATCAGGGCACTGGTTGACCACTGGATTCGTTGGAGTTCTGAATTGACAGGAGGCTGTATTTTTGTTTCCGCCAGTGCTGATTTCAGTGACCGTCCCGGAAAGGTCAGGGATGTTCTTTTGCATCAACAGAAAGAATGGATCGATTGTCTTAAACGCATCGCCCAATCAGCCGTTCAAGCGGGAGATTTCAGGCAAGATATTGATGATGACCAGTTTGCCTTTGACCTCTATTCTCTTCTGCTCGGCTTTCATCTTTATTATAAATTGCTTGACGACGCTGAAACCAAAAAACACCAGGAAACCGCACTAGTTCGGTTGTTGGATAGTTACCGAGCGTAAACAAAATGGAAAAAATATTTTATGATCGTTTTCGGTTTTGTTTACGCTTCATGAAATATTCGGGCTAAATTCACCAATAACAATTAGGAGAAGATTATGGCAAAAAAGATTGTTAAAATGAAATCGCGAAGCACGAACGTTCGTTATATTAAGGCCAAGCAAATCGGCACTCATTTTTTGTTGACGACATTATGGCATCTTGCACCCAATGCGACAAAAAACATAATACTCAAACGGTTTTTCAAACCCATGTCCTATGCCCTAACACCCTTAGAAAGGCAGTACCTTGAAAACGGCACATCGTTTCATATTTATGTTCATGGCAACAAAATTCGATGCTGGAAATGGGGACGCGGGCCCGGCATCCTCTTTGTTCATGGGTGGAACGGTCGCGGCGTAAATTTCGCCCATTTTTTTGAGCCACTTATAAACGCCGGATACTCGGTCATCACGTATGATGCTCCCGCCCATGGAGAATCAGGGGGGAACGTCACCAACTACTTTGAACTCTCTGATACGGTAAAATCCTTTTTGGATCCGTCCCATGCCTTCAATATCCAGGCTATTATCGCTTACTCTATCGGTGCATCCGCGGCGATTAACTGCATTTCAAAAGAGAAACCTTCCGTTGATGCCGTCCTTATTGCTCCGGCGCTTAAACTCAAAGAGCTTTTGTTCAATTCTTTCAATCATCACGGCGTACCCGAAATTATATATCGGAACCTGGTTGCCGAGATGGAAGCATACTACGGGTACGATGTACATCAAGACAACCCTGATGTGCTTGCAAAAACAATCTCCTCGAAGATGCTGATTGTTCACGACACGGATGACCGAACCATCCCTTATACGGACTCAAAGATACTCTCAGAAAAAACAGATAATGTTTATCTGCACACCACCCAAGGTTTGGGACACAAGCGAATCTTGAGAGACAACGCCGTTGTAGACGTCATCACAGCGTATATTTTTAACGGGCACCAGACCGATGAACAGTTGATGAAAAACGTAAACCCCAATCGATCGTAAACAACAATAGGGCGACCTCGACTTTCGCTTAATTATGGGTAAACCTTTTCCCAAAGGAGAACCTAAGTTGAGCGATTGTCAAGGTTGCCGCAGGTACAAGAAAGATGTCGTTTCGCTATAGTTAACTATGCGGAACGGTATCTGACGCAGTAGATGCGGCAAGATCGACAAACCCAAAGGGTTTCAAATTTTAAAAATATAAATCAAAAGAATTTTAGTCTCCTTTTAAAATTTGAAACGCTCAGCTTAAGGAGAAAAAAAATGAGAGATAATAATACCATTATAGAAGAATACCGAAATGCAGACTTTGAAAAGCGCCTGTATCTTTTTCTTTCACATCGGTCGCTTCGAGATGAATTTTTAGAAATCGATCAAAGCGATACATCCGTTGGATTTTCAGAGAACCGAATCAAAAATAAATGTGGTATGTGCCGAAATTGGGGGCAAAGCTTGATCAGTGCTTTAAACCTAAACTGAGCGTTTTAAATAGTGACAGATCTATAAAAAAGTTATAATTATAAATAAATATACATTGAATCTGTTTCCGGTTCCTCAATCATCAAAAAGCTTGAGCTGCCGGTCACCGGTGTTGCGACTTTCTTTTTTCGACGACGCATCGCTTTTCTTCCTTTTAGGGCGATTAGGCGATGTCTTGGTCTTGGATGACGCATCCGGTTCAGCCGAATCAAAAGTATTCTCCTGATCGCGCAATAAAGATGCCGTGATGATGAAGCCCTCGGGCGTTTCATACGAGGTGAACATCTCGGCAATCTCAGGATTGGAAAATTCGGGATCGCCGATCCACACATCACAGGTTTTCTGGATTTGGCGGGCCTTGTTGCCCACTGTAGATTTTTTGGTGCCGAAAAAGTCACAAATCTCGTCTGCCGTGATGTAAACTTCATTGGTCGGGTCGAATAAGAAATTAATTCGCGCCATGGCATAAACAATGGCTGCCGCCCAGATCTCCTGCCTTCCCCGTTGAATGGAGAGCTTTCGCATACTACCGATCTTTTCGCACAGTTTAAGGGCCAGATCCGTGTACATATCGTTGAGCTTCTTCCGACCAAAAGCTCGGATCATCTCTTGAATCGCGGGCATTCGTCGGGCATTGTCTCCGGAACGCGCCTTTTGGGGCTTTTTTTTCAAACTTCTTATCAGCCCCAACTCGCGCCGAACCTTGTTTATCGCGTTGACACCGGCCTCGCTCATGTGGGGATCGGCGGCCATATGAAGCTCAGCATCGAGCAACAGGGCCATAACGCTCTCCCGGCCGTCCGTTGTTTTTACAGCATGCCGCGGTGTCTCGCCGTCCAGAGCTGGAATGTTTTGATCGACCCATCCTTGCCAATGAACCGCCAGCATTTCGCCGACGTGACGACGCACTTCCGGATCCTGCATCATCGCATTTTGATCCTGCACATCCGTTTTGCTATCAGGCCCTGCCGCTTTCCTTTCGGCGGCAAGGGCTTCGAACGATCGGATCTTGGTGGTTTTGTAAATTGCGGCGTTGCCCATTAGCCGCTCAATCTTTTCTCGAGCAGTCTCGGCCCTTTGGGCGGAATTAACTTCCACTGTAAGCGTATTTCCATTGATGATCAGGTGGCCCAACAAGGTATTTTCCAACGCCTTACTTCTTTTATGGCCTTTTCGGGACCACGGAATTTCCACGCGCAGAATGTGTCCCTCTACATCCAACTTCGCCTCGGAACGCAGCCGGTCGAAGGTATCGGTGCCGCACAGGGTATGGAGACGATCAAAGGCCAGGTCGGATGATTCGATCTTGTAATATAGGGTGTGAAAGATCAGCGGATCCCCGTCGGTATTCAATAATTCGCAAGGATGCTGCAAGACCTCGACAAGATCAAAATAGATTTCTCGGATCTCACAATCATACTCATTCAGTATATCGGTTGTAATGCCTCGTTTGCCTTGTTTCAGCCATTTTCGAAATTGAATCAACTCCGGCTTTAGCCTTGGTGGTATCCAAAACTGACCGGAGCTTATCAGCATGCCCACGTGGTCAATCTTGATCACTTGACCGAAGAGAATATTCCCCGGATGGGTAGATTTCGATCCGGACCGCTCCAAAACGTCGGTCTGCTCTCCGGCAATAATATCCTTTAACAAAAAGCCGTTGCCTGGCCGGCATTCGACCACTTCAAAAAAACTGAAAGGTCGGCGGGAATGGGCCTTGATCAGCTTCCGCTCCATGGAATCGAGCCGGTCTTTTTGCGATGCAGCGTAACACTCCGCAATGGTTTGGTCGACCGACCAATTCAGATCAAGCGGTGTATCTTCGGGATCGTTAATCCAGTTAAAGAAAAACCAAGGCCAGAAAAGCTGCTGGTGCTGCTCAATGAAGTCTTCCTCCGGCGCCTCATCGGGCCAAACCATAAATTCGGCCATGGCCACTGCCACAGCCGTCTCTTCAAAGCGTTCGACAGCGTAATTCATCAGCCGATCCACCAGCCGATTGTGGGTTTCACTGAGCCGCCTGTAAAGTAGGTCCACTGGCACGGGAGTTGCGTCCAGACAACACTTTTTGTATTTTTTGCCGCTACCACACGGGCAGGGAGCATTGCGTCCGTGCTTCATCGATCCACCCTCTCTCATGTTTACTGGCCGGTATATTATAGATTCAGTCAGGCAAAGTCAATTTAAGACTGTTTTTAACAATGACCTTTAAAGCCATCGATTCCCTGGCCTCATCGCTTAATATTATTATATTATCCGTAAGATAGGAAAATAGGGGTCAAACCGCTGCAAGTAACTGATATTAAGGATAAAGGTTTGAAAATATGATTGTTTTTTATGCTTAGGTGATCATTTTTGCTGGTAAAAAGGAAGCCCTAAGAAGAAATGAGGATGGAACGGAGTTCCAGAAGTCCGGTTATAGAAAAATGTGATGCATCACGGCTCTTTGCGCAAAAAATCTATCGCTGTTTAGAAAAATTCGAACAGGCCGTGTTCCATTTATTCTGATGTTTAATAGCCGCGTTCACCAGTGGTAATTTTTATCAGCTTTCCGTTTCTAAACTTTAGATAATGAATTAACTGGGTAGGGCCGAAATTATAATGCCATTTTTCAATCTTTACCGGTGTTTTGACCAGAAAGGGCTCTCTTCCCCATTCATAATCGTCTTCGGAATAAAACGGGTAGCGAAAGTCTCTCATAATCTGTTCTTCTTCCCATTCTTCCGTGTAATCCGGCACACCACATTGGGAAATCACCTTTGGCTTTGTATCGCCAACGGTGATCAGGCGAGTACCGCACCGAAGCCCGATTGCGAAAACCTGGCTGGAAAATCCGAAAACAAGCGACAATATGATCAGAAGATATATTTGAGTTAATTTCATTGTATCACCTAAATAAAAAAATGAACGTATACGGTGTTATATATCAACCTCATACATATTATGACGCTCGTGACGCATGAAGGTTTACCTTTTTGATTTCCGAAATAGCATGTGATGATGGCTATGGCCATCTTCGGTTGATTGTGGTGAAGGAATAGGCGCAGAGATGGGGGTATCATTCCGATGAAACGGGACGGGAAATGGCGAATCCAGGCGTATATATCTGAGTCGGCATATCTTCCCATAGCCTTTGGCAAAATGAGGTGCGGATCTTATATCGTCCGGGCAAGATGTTACCCGGCAATTCCCAACGGATTCCCATCATTTGACCGATATTGGAAAACTGCGGACATTGGCCTTTGGCAGCAATCTCAAATGACGGTTCAAAACGGGCAATCTCCTTTGATGGACCATCCTTTGCGACTTTCTCCAGAACAAATTCAGGTATTATGCCGATGGGAAATGCCGTCATACGGATGAATCTCAGTTCGACCCTCTCCCCTGGCAGATAAATATCATAGTCTGTCACGAGCCCAATCAGTTTGTTTTGTATTGAAATATCCGTTCCCACGCCGGATGTTTTCTCATCCCAGGACCGCGCGGGCCCCACATCAATATGTACGAGCTCTCCCTTGTAGTAACCTGTTCCGCCGAACCCGAGTTTTTTAACCGTATTCCAGACGCGCCTTGATGAAATGCCTTGAATTTTTATGTCTGCGGCCATCCCATATTGATGAAGACTTGCCTTTGCAGCAAGTCTTCCCTTGTTGCGAAGATCGGTATTGTATTGCGGGCTTCTCCATCCGGAGACAATGGTTATCCGTGCCCCCGGATGAAGATTGTCTTCTAAATAGTCGAGAAACTCGATCAGGCGCAGGGATATGGTGGAAAGCGGTCTGTCATTTTCCGCCCCAAACAGGCGATGGATTGCGTTGAGTGCCTTTTCATTGTAGATGCCCTTGCTTTTCCGGAATTGACCATTGAATGTTATCCCGTTTTTTGCGCTGACAAGATTGAGCTTTCCATCTCCTTTGTAAAAGTAGCGGCTGACATCCGTGACGTTTTCTGATGAGGCGGTACCCGCTGCAACGAGACCCGATATTAACAAGACTGCGATTCCAATTAATTGTATCGGCTTCATAAACCCCCTTGAACCTTTGGCAATATCGGCAATTTGAAATTTCAGGTGATATCCTAAATCCATGATAAATGCTTTAACATCAAATCAGCCCACAGGGCAAGCCCTGACGGATATGGAGCCAATCCGTGTTTCGGATGTTGCGATTTCAGTCAGACCGATCCAAAAGGGATGCGCCCAATTCCTTGCTAAGGTCTGGGATTTCTCGGCTTGACGCAAATCCATCGGTTTTTCCTTTGATCGAAATTTTCGATTACTACCATCAAATTAATCCGCTGGACACAAAATTATTGATAAGAGATAATATGATGTATCCGGTTAGACATACTGGATCCTCTTCAAAAGAGTTCGCAGGATCATAAGGATTCAAAATAACAAAAGGATTTCCAAAAGAAGAAAGGAGGAAAATCAATGGAGCAATCAAAAGAGGAATTCGTAGAGATCGTTAAGAACGTACGGGATGTTCTAAAAACGGAGGAATGCGCCACATGTTCGTGCCCGAACATCAGGTGTGAATGGCATGGAGATTGTTACAATTGCATCAGAATATACCGTCATTTCGGTCACAATGTCCCGAGCTGTTTACAGCTCGTTATCGGTAAAAAAATTGCAAGAATTAAGGAAGCTGCAGAAAACGAGATACAAGAGATACCCAAAAGGCCCGATGAAATTTACGATTATTTGTATTCAGTTGCACCAATAGAATAGTTCTAGATTGAAAGCGACAATATTTCGCCTGTTGCCGGTAATGGGGCCGTGTTTTGAATCCTCTGTTTTGAAGATCAGATTTACAGCTTAATCGTCGAATTAAGTTCTACCCCGGTCCCCTTCCCTGCCCCTCAACTTGACAACCAATTCTTCAGGCAGTGGCGCTGATTTTTGAGCCTTCTGGTCGGTATTCACCCACACAACCTCACCCTTGACCAGGGCTGTTTCACCGTTTTTCGGAAATATCTCGATTAAAAACGTCAGACTGGATCTGCCGATTTTTCCTGCTCGAACGTAAACTTCAATTTCGTCGTCAAAATAACTGGGGGCATAAAATTCTACCCCGGCCTTGATTACATGGAAGTCCGTACCGGTCTGCTTGACATGCTCGACATAATTGAAGGGAAGATCCCGAAGGTACTCGTTGATAGCCGTGTCAAAGTACGTCAGGTAATGGGCATAAAAGACAATGCCCTGTGCATCTGTCTCTGCATAGCGAACACGAAAGGGGAAGAAAAATTTATAATCGGATTTGGCCATGATTCGATACTCCGTTTAACGAAGATGGTTCCCAAAATTTAAATTACCATTTTTGTGCTACCAGGGTTAATCTTTTATGGCAACTATTTATTGCCCGGAGGTTGCAGGGGTTTTCATTTGGCAGATGGTGTATTAACATAATAGGAGAGTCAGTTTCAAAACGTACCCATTTGTTTAATATCTGCGCCTGTCCCGTGGAATAAGAAGCCTATTCCTCTGGGGGTAAGCTCACACTTTAACCTGGCTTGGAGAATGGGAAAAAGCGATGACCTCCGATAATGGAAAAAAATTCACCACAAAAACGGCGGACAAGCTTCGGGAGCGGCGGCACAAACTGCTGGCCCTGGTGCATATTGCCAAAAAAGAGATTCGCCTTTCGGATGACGAATATCGGGACGTGATTGCATACTGGGGTGTCAGATCTTCGGCGGACATGTCCATCCCGGAGCTCGAGGAACTGGTGAAATATTTCGAGTCTTTGGGATTTAAAAAGAAGGTGGCAGATCCCAGGGATCCGGGAGCTGGGGTCGGCCAACTAAAAGCCCTCCGGGAACGAATCAAAGAAGAAACCAAAAAACTCAAAAACGGTGAAGAACGGCTCAAAGGGCTGGTGAAAAAAATCGCAAAGGAAGACGATCTAATGGCTTGTCGAAACGTGAAGAAATTAAAACAGGTTCTCAAAGTGGTTCGGTTGTTACAAGATAGAGAATAATTCTTATCACTGAATATCAAACAGAACAATAACACCTCAATTGAGCGAATGCAAAAGAAAACACAGTGTCCCAGTGTCCGTCAACTGCAGTTTTCTTGCAAACTCCATAAGAAGTCACAACAAGTGATTCTCTCAAGCCTATGAAGTCGGGAGCAGACCATCCTGAGATCGCGAAACAATATGAACGTCCCTTTGTGGAAACGGAATTTCAATATCTCTAGCTTTCAAATGTTTATACACCGCCAGGTTCACTTGGTAGAGTATCTTAAAATATATTTTGGTGGGTATCCAATAGCGCAAGCCAATGTTGATTGATGAATCACCAAATTCCTGAATGCCGACTTGAGGAGGTGGCGCCTTGGTTATCTCCTGAAACCCATCAAGCACTTCTTTGATGGCCTGGGTGGCTTTCTCCGGATCGCTGCCATAACTGATCCCCACAACTTCCTCCACGATCCTTCGCTCTTCCGAGTTATGAAGAATTTCACCCACAATATGCTTGTTCGGAATCGTTATTTTTACCCCGTCTTCATCTTTTAGAATCGTTGCGCCGAGATTGACTTCATCGACAATGCCACTGACGCCGGAAACTCTGATGGTGTTTCCGACTACGAACGGACGTGTAACGATAATCACAAGGCCTGCGCCATAATTTGCCAAGGGACCCTGGATCGCAAAGCTGGCGCCAAAAGCCATAGCGGCGAGTGCAGCGATAAAGGGGGCTATGGTGATACCGAACTTGCCAAGGGCGACAAGGATTGCAAAGCCGAGGATGGTGCCCTTGGCCCCGGTGGCGATAAACTTTGACAGGGTAACATCAAATTCTTTCCTCTCAAAGAACCTCAAGAGAAACGAAGCCACGGCCCTTGCCACCAATATCCCAATGATCAGAATAATAATGGCGCCGACCACTTGGAAACTATAATTTACAAAGAAATTGATGATTGTGTCGATCAGTTTTTGAACGGCCTTTATTTCTTCCTGCATTTTTTTACCTCCCGTGTTTTGTAAGAAAAACTCAAAGCGGCGAAAAAGAGACCTTTGTCATTCACGAATCACATGTAACGCCCTGTCTCTAACCTGTCGTTCAAAGGGAAGACCTTTAAGGAGATCCGTAACATTTTGCTGTATAAACTTCAATTACCTTGGGGTCGAAGGAGTGTTCGAATAACATGCTTTATTGCCGCATTCTCTGCACACATGCCCCATACCTTGCAATGCAACTTCTTCGGGATGGACGATTACTCTCAGTAGGACGAAAGTGATGGCCCGAATTAAAAACGACAATGGGATCATCACCGCGTTCCGATCCCGAAGAATCGGGATTTTCGCTTATTTAGGGTTGTAATAAAATTTTCGATGCTTATTTTATTAGTTTGGCTTTTATTTCAACTGAGCGCAAACAAAATGAAGAAATGAACCACGGAAGTGCATCCAGTGAATAACAATTTAAGAAATGAAAAAATAAGAAACATCGCGATCATCGCACATGTCGACCACGGCAAGACAACCCTTGTTGACGCCATGTTCAGGCAGAGCGGGCTTTTTAGGCCGGGCCTTGAAGTTGATGAGAGAATCATGGACAGCATGGACCTCGAAAGGGAAAGAGGCATAACCATTGCTGCAAAAAACTGTTCCGTGAAATGGAACGGGGTCAAGATAAACATCATCGACACGCCCGGACATGCCGATTTCGGCGGAGAGGTCGAGCGCGCACTGTCCATGGCTGACGGTGCGATTTTGCTTGTGGATGCGTCTGAAGGACCGCTGCCCCAGACCCGTTTCGTGTTGAAGAAAACCTTTGAGAAAGGCCTCAAGGTTGTTGTGGTAATCAACAAGATCGACAGAAAGGACGCACGTCCTGAACAGATTCTCGATGAGATATATGACCTTTTCATCGATCTCGATGCAGACGATCAACAGCTCGATTTTCCATATCTTTTTGCCATCGGACGCGAAGGCATCGCAAAAAAGACCCTGGCCGAAAAAAGGGATGATCTTCATCTTCTTTTTGAAACTATCCTCGATGAGATCCCGGCCCCTGGATATGACCCCGAAGAACCGTTTCAAATGCTGGTGTCTGATCTCGGATATTCAGATTATCTGGGACGGCTTGCCATCGGAAGAATTTTTAACGGAAAAACCGAGTTCCATGACACCATGGTATGTATCAATGACAAAGTGGAGCACCTCCCGCTCAAGATATCCAAGCTTCAGGTATATGACGGGATGAATCTGAAAGAGGTTGATGCGGCCGAACCCGGCGATATTGTCGTTCTCTCCGGAATTGAGGATGTCAAAATCGGTGACACGATCTGCACCCGGGAGCATCCAAAACCCTTAAAGAGAATCACCGTAGACGAGCCGACCATCTCCATGGAGTTTACCATAAACACCTCTCCCTTGAGCGGAACGGAAGGCAAAATCGTACAGTCAGGCAAAATACGCGAACGGCTGATCAAGGAGACCCTTAAAAACGTTGCCGTCAGGTTTGAACAGACCGAGGACAGGGACAGATTTATTGTAAAGGGCAGGGGTGAGTTTCAGATGGCCATCCTCATCGAAACCATGCGGCGGGAAGGATTTGAACTTTCTGTGGGCCGTCCAAAGGTAATTTATAAACATTCAAACGGAACCATGCTCGAGCCCATAGAGAAACTGTTTGTGGATTGCGATGCGAATTTTTTCGGGGTTGTGACCGAAAAGCTTTCCCTAAGAAAGGGACGGCTGACACACCTTGTCAATAACGGCAGCGGAAGAGTAAGGGCGGAATTTTCGATTCCCTCACGCGCTTTAATCGGTTACCGGGATGAATTCCTTACGGACACCAAAGGGACCGGAATCATGAACACCTTTTTTGAAGGGTACGAGGCGTTTCGCGGTGAATTTCCCACCCGGTTTACCGGCTCGATTGTATCTGACCGACAGGGAAACTCCGTGGCATACGCCCTCTATCACCTCGAGCCCAGAGGCCGCCTTTTCATTGTCCCCGGAGAACCGGTTTATGCGGGAATGATCATCGGTGAGCATAACAAGGCCGTTGATATCAGCGCAAATCCAAGCAAAGAGAAGAAGCTCACAAACATCCGCGCGGCTGGAAAGGATGAAAGCACGGTATGCTCACCGGTAAAACCCATGACCCTCGAAAGGGCCATAAATTTTATAAAAGACGACGAAATGGTGGAGGTTACCCCTCAATCCATCAGGCTGCACAAGAGAGTGCTTTCTGTAAAGAAGCGGAAACATAAAAACCGACTGAACTAACGCTCTGAGAAAACAAATATTTAATAAATACATCATGAACAATTACAAAAAAGAGATCGACAAACGCCGGACGTTTGGCATCATCAGCCATCCGGACGCGGGTAAGACCACATTGACCGAAAAGCTCCTTCTTTACGGCGGCGCCATTCAGCAGGCAGGCGCCGTAAAGGCCCGCAAGGCACAACGATATGCAACCAGCGACTGGATGGCCATCGAAAAGGAGCGGGGGATATCTGTCACCACATCGGTGATGAAATTCAATTACAGGGATTTTGAGATAAATCTTCTGGACACGCCCGGACATCAGGACTTTTCCGAGGACACCTACAGGGTTCTGACAGCCGTCGACAGCGCCCTGATGGTCATCGACAACGCCAAGGGGGTTGAGCCCCAGACCGAAAAGCTCATGGAAGTCTGCCGTATGCGCAACACGCCCATCATTACCTTCATCAACAAGCTGGACCGGGAGGGCATGGCACCGATCGATATTCTTGACGATATTGAGAACAAGCTCCAGATTGAGTGCACCCCCCTTTCCTGGCCCATCGGCATGGGGAAAAGATTCAAGGGAGTTTACAATCTTTTTAAAAAAGAGCTTCACCTTTTTACGCCCGGTCAGGAAATAAGACACCGGGAAGGCATAGTGATAAACGATCTTTTAGACCCAAAACTCAATGAGGTTCTCGGAAGCCAGGTCGATGAGTTAAGAGAGGATATTGAATTCATCAAAGGCGTTGCAGCGCCCTTTGAGCTTGACCATTACTTAAAAGGCAACCAGACGCCGGTTTTTTTCGGAAGTGCCATCAACAATTTCGGCATAAAGGAGATGCTGGACGCATTTGTGGAGATGGCGCCGTCTCCGGGTCCCAGGGCGGCTGTGACTCGAAAAGTCTCTCCCTATGAAGAACCTTTCTCGGGTTTTGCATTTAAAATTCAGGCCAATATGAATCCGGCACACCGGGACAGAATCGCATTTATCCGGATCTGCTCGGGCAAATTTACCAGAGGAATGAAGGCCGTTCACCACAGAATCGGAAAAGATGTTACATTTTCAAATGCCACCATTTTCATGGCCAACGCGCGTGAAAATGTGTCAGAAGCCTATCCAGGCGATATCATCGGCATTCATAACCATGGAACCATAAAAATCGGAGACACATTTACGGAAAAAGAGCCCTTAAAATTCTGCGGAATTCCCAATTTTGCGCCTGAATTTTTCAAAAAGGTCATTCTCAAAAACCCCATGAAGGCAAAGCATCTTCAAAAAGGACTGGTCCAGCTTGCAGAAGAGGGGGTTGTTCAGGTTTTCAGACCGGTTTCTGAAAACGGCTATATCCTGGGAGCTGTGGGGATGCTTCAGTTTGACATCACAATGGAACGATTAAGGTCCGAATATGGCGTCGATGCTGTTTACGAATCTGTTGATTATAGCGTCGCGCGGTGGATCGATTGCGACGATCCTAAAAAGATGGCGGATTTTGAGAAAAAAAACAGGTCCAACATTGCCAGGGATGCCGAAGGATCCAGAACCTATCTTACAACCAGTGACTTTCAGCTCGACTATTGCATGAAAGAATGGCCCGGAATCGCGTTTTTTAAGACCCGGGAAATTAATCTTTGATTTAGATATAATGTTGACCCTTACCGACGTATTGTATTAAACTTATTATTAACTGGCCTGAACTTCCTGCACCCACGAATTTCAACCTGATTTCTTTGAGAACCAATTGATTAGGCCCAAGCTCTTTTTCTTACGCCACCGATCCATTCCCATGGTTCCTGAACCATTAGGGAGGTGATTCCATGAGCACCGAAGGATTTAGACGCAAGCTCACGGCCATCCTCAGTGCGGATGTCAAGGGTTACAGCCGCCTCATGGGCGAAGATGAGGAAACCACCGTCCGCACCATCACTGCCCACCGGGCCGTCATAACCGCGGTAATCCTGAAGTACCGGGGGCGGGTGGTGGACGCTCCCGGAGACAACATTTTGGCTGAGTTTGTCAGCGTGGTGGACGCAGTGCAGAGTGCCGTGGAGATTCAGGAGGTGATCAGAGCCAAAAATGCCGACCTGCCTGAAAACCACAGGATGGAATTTCGCATTGGAATCAACCTCGGGGATGTGATCCAGGAGGGAGAGCGGATTTACGGCGATGGGGTCAACATCGCTGCCCGGGTGGAGGGTCTGGCAGAGGGGGGAGGCATCTGCATTTCGGGGAGTGCATACGAGCAGATCGAGAACAAGCTGGCACTGGGATACGAGTACATCGGCAAGCACACCGTAAAAAACATTGTCAAACCGATTCGGGTATATAAGGTGCCGGTAGGACCCGAAACCGTCGTAAAGGTTACTGACAAAAAAAGGGTTGCGCCCAAGCGCAGGCAAAGCGTCGCTCTCTCGGTGGTCATTGCACTCCTTCTGGCGGCAGGAGGTGTAGCGCTTTGGAAATCCTCACAACGAAAAGTTTCCCCTCCGGCAGAAATCGCCTCTGTGGAAAAGATGGCATTTCCTTTGCCTGACAAACCTTCCATCGCCGTCTTGCCCTTTGACAATCTGAGCGAAGACCCAAAACAGGCATATTTCAGCGACGGAATCACCGAAGAGATCATCGCTGCACTTAGCAGTGTTCCAAAGCTCTTTGTAATATCTCGAAACTCCACATTCACATACAAAGGCAAGCCCGTAAAGGTTCAGCAAGTGAGTGAGGAATTGGGTGTACGGTATGTTCTCGAAGGGAGTGTTCGAAAGGCCGGAGACAAAATACGAATAACCGCCCAGTTGATCGATGCTTTTTCCGGACATCATTTATGGGCAAAAAGCTATGACCGAAATTTAAGCGACATATTTGCCGTTCAAGACGAAATCACAAAAAATATTATCATGGCCATGCAGATAAGGCTGACCGAGGGGGAGCAAGTTCGAGCGGCTGCTAAAGGAACAAAAAGTCTTGAGGCCTACCTAAAGTACTTGCAAGCGAATGAGTATCTTAACCGGTTGAATATAGAGAGTAATGCTCTGGCAAGGCAGTTGGCAGAGGAAGCCATCGCCTTGGACCCGGAGTATGCCTGGCCATACTATGCTCTAGCAAGGGCGCTCCTTATTGATGTGTGGGTTGACACACGCAAATCCCCCGAACAGATTTT
Organism: Desulfobacterales bacterium; assembly: GCA_041548585.1. GTDB lineage: Bacteria > Desulfobacterota > Desulfobacteria > Desulfobacterales > UBA11574 > UBA11574. Next base: position 15,725 of record JBFESJ010000004.1, read on the forward strand.
GACCGAGGCCAAGCAGTTGTTACAAAATGCTATTGCCCTGGATGATACTTATGCTGAAGCGTACGGACTTTTGGGCTATGTATATTCATTGGCAAGGCAGCATGATAAGGCCGTTCCTTTGGGAGAAAGGGCTGTGGCCCTTAATCCCAATTCGGCTGAGTCTCATTATAGACTGGGTAAGATACTGACGTTTGCCTACAGGCATGAGGAATCCATTTCGGAATATAAGAAAGCGATACGTCTGAATCCTATCCCACCGGATATGTACTTATGGAGTATAGGATTGTCCTATGCCTTCACGGGGCAATACGACGAGGCAATAGCATGGTGCGAAAAAGCGATTCGCCAGGCGCCCAATTCTCTGTTTGCCCATATTATGATGGCAGTGGTTTACAGTTGGTCAGGACGGGATGAGGAAGCTCGGATTGAAGCCGCTGAATTGCTCAGGATAAATCCCAGGTTTTCTCTCGAAAAACTTGCAGAAAGAGCCGATCCCAAGATTATTAGTGCACTCCGCAAAGCGGGGCTGAACTAATCGGAAACACATCATTTACGGTGCTTATAGCTATTGTCAGAATAACATTCCGTTTAAGCCGCCGGATGATTTTGTTTAGATCGGCAAGAACTCGCAAACAAAAGCGCGTAAAAGAGAACAGGGTCATGGCTTTTTAGAATATCGTGTAGTAGTTTGATTTTATTTTCTAATTTGAAAAACTTCGAAGATGTTCTCTTTAACGCGCTCTAATTAGCTCAGACAGCTTCACTTTTGGGCACCGGTATGGGAATGGGAATCCGGCCACAGAAACATCTTAATGTAATAAAAAAACGGTCGAATTTTGCGTCAACGTCCCAAATATCAAGAAAACATCGGGACGCATAAAACACGCTCGCGCTTTTGTCATAAAAGCGTTCAATGGTATGGATATTCAGCATGATGTGGACGTGGTCACTGAATTGGGGACAAATCACAGACACCATCGTCATTGGTACATGTCCTATGGCACCCGAGGACCTGAGACGGATTCACTCTGAAGCCGGCGTATCAGGCATCTTGTCCCTGCAACATGATGACTGCTTGGCTTACTGGGGCATTAACGATGCGATGATGTATCGCACTGGATCAGGCCTTGGACTTATGATGGCACGGTGTCCAATTCGGGATTTCGATGTGCCGGATATTCGAAGGCGCTTGCCGACAGCGATCTTTATGCTGGCGAATATGCTCGCCCATGGGCACCGGGTATACGTTCATTGCACGGCCGGCATGGGACGATCTCCGGTCGTTGTACTTGGATACCTTACGCTGGTTGAGGGGTATTCAGCGGATAACGCCATTCGTCGCATACTAAAGGGGCGCCCTGAGTCTGTAACGGCTTGGGAAGCTTATTACGGATGCTGTGAAGATTTGGTCGCGCGTCACCGGAAAGCCATCGAACGTCGAGCGTATGAGCTATATGAACTGGGCGTTCACGGTAACGCAAACGCCGACTGGTTTCAGGCCCAAGCCGAAATTCTGCGTTCAATGTTGACACAGGACACTGCCGAATGAGGAAAATGATTCGTTGACGTTTTGACGTCAAGTCGCCATAATGCTTGACTTTGTCTTCGAATTGTTCTATTATGTTAACTCAAATTAAATATACCAACGAAAGGGCAAAGCTGTCGAAAGGCAGTGACGCAAAGCCACGGGTCTAACGCTGAAAAAGCATGATCGCCGGGCTACCGAAGGTACCAGCAAACGCCTTCATACAATTGGTACTAAGGCGTTTTCTATTTTTAGAAGCGCATCGGTAAATGATCTGACCTCCCGTGGTGTGTCGCCCAAACAAAGGGAGGTGTCCCATGACAACCACCGGATTCTTACCAACACTTACCGCCAGCCCCTTTCTTTCCACGTTCATATGGATCATTTTAATCCTTTCAGCCATGTATTTGGCGCGTAAACCGAGTCATCGCTGCCTGGCATCTTTTGGCCTGATCGTTCGAAATACCATGCGGCTTTTTGCGACGTCGGTCAAACTGGCTGAAAAGCGCCTGAACGATCGCAACCGGGATGTATTGCTCAGTGCCGGGCGGCAACATGCCGAACGTTGTGTGGAAAGGGAGTTCGAACGCATCAGCACTGCGGTTCAACGAGACTTAGAGGGATATCCTCAGCTTCAACGCCAGCTGAACGAGAACCTCGTCAAGCTGGAAGAAGACCACCGCAATAGCGTTGAAATTCCACAGACGCTGCCGGACTGGGTTAAGGTCATTAAAGCGATTGCTGGTATTCGACCCAGCAATGATCCGATTGTCGGCAATATGCTGAAAGACATTCATCAGACCTTATCCGAACAGCACACAAAAGCGCTCGAACAGCACCGTATGGATGCTTCCAAGCGCCATACGATCCTCAATCGAATGCTGCCCCTATTGCGTGGCATGAAAAAGACCCTCGGCGGTTTTAATAAATCCTTGTCTGATTTGAACTTCCGGGCCAAACGGATCGATCGTTACATGGACAACTACGATCAGATTCGCGAACAGACCGACACGGCCATGCGGACGCTTTCTTCTTCCTCGCTGACCCAGTTTTTCATTTCCGGTGCAGTTCTTCTGATCGCTCTCGGCGGCGCCATAATTAATTTTAACCTCATCGCTCTGCCGATGTCCGAAATGGTGGGCGGTGCCAGCTATATCGGCCCGTACAAGACGTCAGATATCGCCGGTTTGGTCATCATCTGCCTTGAGATCTGTACCGGTATTTTTTTGATGGAGTCGCTCCGTATCACGCGACTGTTCCCAATTATTGGCAGCATGGACGATCGCATGCGTATGATGCTGTTCTGGATCGCCTTGAGCCTTCTGGCCATTTTAGCCGGTGTGGAATCGGCGCTGGCCTTTATGCGCGACCGGATTGCAGGCGATATGGAGGCATTGCGTCAGAGCCTGGCAGGTGTTGCGCCCAGTGCCGTAGCCGGCAGTGTGATCCCAACAGTCGGACAGATGGTGATGGGCTTTATCTTGCCGTTTATACTCACCTTTGTGGCCATACCTTTGGAGTCCTTTGTGGCATCTGCCCGAACGATTTTGGGTCTAATCACAGCCTGGCTGCTGCGTTCTTTGGCCTTTGCATTGCGACTGATCGGCCTTCTCGGGTACTATTGCGGGCGGTTGATGATAAATCTGTACGATCTGGTTATTTTTCCGGCTCTTTGGCTGGAGGGCGTTGTGACCCGCAGCCTTTTTAGGTCCCAAACCAAAGACAACGCATCAGATAAAGAGAAGACAACCGGCTCGGGGACCATGCCCGCTGTGGATCCACTGGTCGAGAGCAAGGAGATGGCAAAATGAAATCTTTTCGATTTTGGATCATCGGTTTTTTAATCCTTTTGACCGGCTGCACACAACAATCGAACCGGGCAAAAGGGGTTTACATGCTGCTGGATACATCGGGAACCTATGCTGTGGAGTTGAAGAAAGCCCGTTTGATCATCAACTACCTCCTGGGCACGTTACAGCCCGGAGACACCATGGCTGTGGGACGCATCGATACCGGCAGTTTCAGTGAAAAAGACATTGTCGCCAAGGTCACATTTGATGTGCGGCCATCGATGGCCAATACCCAGAAGCGTCTTTTTCAAAACAAGGTCAATACGTTCGTAAGGGGTGTTCGACAAAGCAGCTACACCGATATCTCAGGAGGTATGCTTCAGGCCATTGAGTATCTGAATGAATCCGGATCGGCCAATAAATACATTCTAATATTTTCAGATCTTCAGGAAGAACTGGCAAAGGGGTATGTAAGGGATGTTCCGTTTGAGCTGTCCGGATTCCATATCATTGCACTTAACGTGACCAAACTGCGCGCCGACAATCAGGATCCGAAGAACTATTTGGCCCGTGTCGAGCAGTGGCGGGAAAAGACAGAAAAGGGGGGTGCCACGTGGCGAGTCATAAATGACCTGGAGCGCCTCGATAACATCCTGGCAAAGGGATAGGGTGCCGTTGCTATAACCCTAGATGACCGCAAACAAAATGCGAAAAATATTTTATGCAGGCTTTAAAAAGCGCGGGGCCCCTTGAAAATGGGCTGCGTCCGCGTCCCAAGAAAAATTCGGGGGTCGGGTCTTCACGGGCTGTTATCCAAACGAAAATCTCTTTGGGCAACAACCCGTTTATTTTTGACAGGATCGGATAAAGATTGAAGAATGAAGCGCCTGGCCCCTTAGATGTGCGTGAAAAGCGCCACTCTCCGACAAAAAAGGATTACATTTAACTTCCCGGAACACTTTATGTTTCTTCCCATCGAATCGGCGTTCGCCAGCTCGGCATCGCAGGCCTGTAACATCAAGTTCAGATTGGGTTGGCCGGCGTTCCTGCCAAGACCAACAGCGCTATGACTTACACATAAAAATGTGCATCCAAAAATATCAAAGGCCCGTATATAGCTATTGTCAGCATAACATTCCGTTTCAGCCGCCGGATAATTTCGTTTAGATCGGCAAGAACTCGCAAACAAAAGCGCGTAAAAGAGAACAGGGTCATGGCTTTTTAGGATATCTTGTAGTAGTTTGATTTTATATTCTAATTTGAAAAACTTCGAAGATGTTTTCTTATCGAACTAAATTTTGAACTCAGCCACGAAAATGTATGTGCATTTTCGTACCTTTTAAGCAAAACGAGTTAGATTTTTTTGTGAAACGTTCTTCAAAACCTTAATCCATTGGGGAGATACCATGCGGACTAAAAAGTTTTTATTGGCGATGATTCTGTTTCTGCTGCCGAGCACTGTGTATGCACAAAATCAAAACGAACGAATACAAACACTATACGTCAAGTCGGGTATGGATAAGCAGGTCAAACAACTTCCACTTTTAATACAGACCGGCGTAGACCGAGCACTTGAAGAAGATGGTCGCATAAAACAAATGCCAAGAAACGTAATGTTAGATGCATTTCAAGGTCAAATCCAACACGCGCATCCGATTTGACTCGCCGGGCTTTCGCCCTGATCGCACGTGATGCTTGGTGTTGAATGGTCAAAAAATTGAACGCCAGGAGGTGATGTTATGAAAATTATCAGATTTAATACCGCAGAGAATTATGAGCCTGAAAAGGATTGGAAACGAGTGAGTCTTTGCAATGAAAAAGATGTCTCGATTGAACACTTTGTTAAACCACCCCACCATTCTTCTCCATTACATGACCATCCGAATGCTCAAGTCCTCGTGGTTTTAGACGGCAAACTTTCGGTTTCTTTGAATGGGAATGAAGAAGAAATTATAGAGAAAGGTGATGCCGTTTACATACCCGGGAATGAACCGCATATTGTAAAAAACGTTTTAGACATCCCCTCAGTCGGTCTCGATATTTTTGTCCCGGGCAGGTCATTTGATTTTTGGCTAAGGCGGAAATGAAACGTTCAAAAAGAGAGCAATAGCGGATATCAATTCTCGGTGTTTTAAACATCGGTGTATCGTTGACAACGGCGATTTTGTTTGTGATGATGCTTGTAGTTCCGTCGATATGGCGATGATTGAGATGTAAAGCATCATCGCCCAAAGTACACTGATTTTAAAGATTTTATTCAGGATGTCATTTGAAAATCGGTAAAAAAAACCTGTGGATAATGTTCATCGTTCTCTGTATCGCGTTCGTTGGAGTGATACAGGTCGTGCGTCACTTTTTTAGAGAAGAAGAGCGCCGGATCAGAACCCAGATTCGTGAGGCCGTCAAAAAAGAGTATCCTGAAGCCTTCGACCAGCTCAAGACCATGTATGGTCTTCAACCGTTTGAGCGGTCCAAAACCTCGGGAAAACCGGATGCACAAACACCTGCGGTAATTCTGGTCCACGGACTTGACGAACCCGGAAAAATCTGGATGAATCTGGCCCCGGCTTTGGCCAGAGAAGGCTTTTCTGTTTGGATCATGACGTATCCGAACGATCAGCCCATTAGGGAGTCCGCCCGATTTTTTCTGGAGTGCATTCAATCGCACAGCCTATCAACAACAAAAAGCATTTCAATTGTCGCACACAGCATGGGGGGGTTGGTTGCACGTGAGATGCTGACCCTGCCGGCGTTGTCCTATGCTGACAAGGTCGATAAAAAAGCGCTTCCGGCAGTTTTGCATCTGATCCTGGTGGGGACCCCGAATCATGGATCGGAATTGGCGCGATTTCGTATCTTTACCGAACTTCGTGACCAGATGGTAAATCTATTCAGCGAGAAATACCACCCGCTTCAGGGAATCCTCGACGGTGCAGGAGAAGCGGGGATTGATTTGATGCCCGGCAGCACGTTTCTTGAAAGCTTAAACCGTCGACCCCACCCACCCAATGTAAACATGCTGGTCATTGCAGGTTCCATGAGCCCCTGGCAAAAGAATGAAATTGAGCGCTTCGCCCGTGACCTGGAAGTCAAACTACCCGAAGATACCCGGGTTGCCGCAAAAGAAATGGAAAAGGTCCTTCTTCTGGTGTCCAATGAAGTCGGTGATGGTTTGGTTTCTGTGCGTTCTGCAGGGCTTTCGGGTGTTCCGCTTCGAATCGTTCAAGGCACGCATCTTACCATGATACGAAACATCACGGCAGACAGTCAGCGAATTCCCCCGGCAATACCCATTATCATTGAACAGCTTCAACGATCTGGGTAGAAAAGAACCTAAAGGACTATCAGGGCGCTATTATGAAACCACAAAAGTTAGTTGTAATTGCGATGATGCTACTTGTTATTTCGGGCAGCGTTTGTGCAGAAGTGCGGATACGACCCGAACATTGGGCGCAGCCCATCATTGGATCCACACTGAAAAATTGGTATAAAATAGATGATCATTTGTACCGGTCTGAACAGCCGTCGGCAGATGAGTTCAGAACTATTCGTGCTTTTGGAATAAACGCAATTCTTAACCTAAGAAAATATCATAGCGACAATGCCAAAACAGCCGGGATAAAATTAAAGCTTTATCGTCATAAAGTATCTTCCGGTGAGATGGACTATAAAGATATCGTAACCGCATTAAGGATTATTAAAAAAGAACGTCGCCCAATTTTGGTGCATTGCATGCATGGCGCGGATAGAACCGGGGCGGTTTGTGCTGCATATCGAATTGTATTTCACAACTGGTCAAAAGAACACGCCGTAGATGAATTAATCAACGGTGGATATGGTTTTCATTCTATTTTTGACAATATCCCAAATCTAATAATGGGGTTTAATGTAGAAACGCTGAAAACGGACGTATTAAAACCCTAAAAAGAGCTTCCAGCACACCGCCAGCGCCGTGTGCCGTTTCGAATCGTTCTTTATGGTTTTGTAATTCTCTTGAGGTATGAACCCGATATGAAAGCATTGAGACATGAAAGTGTTCATATCTGCAAGCGCTTTTTTCAGTCAACAAACAGATCCGTGCTCAAATATCGTTCGCCGGTACTCGGCAGGATGACCACGATCTGTTTTCCGTTGTTTTCGCCCCGCCCGGCCATTTCCATCGCGGCCCAGACCGCAGCCCCGGATGATATACCACACAATATTCCTTCCGTTGCAGCCAGCCTTCGGGCGATTTCAAACGCCTGTTCATTGGTAACCGTAACAATCTCGTCAATGATTTTGGTGTTTAAAACATCCGGGATAAACCCGGCACCGATGCCCTGGATCTTGTGAGGCCCGGGTTGACCGCCGGAAAGGATTGGAGAATCGGTCGGCTCCACCGCCACTACCGTAAATGACGGTTTTCGGGCCTTGATCACCTCGGACACACCGGTAATGGTGCCGCCGGTCCCAACCCCTGAAACAAAAATATCGACATTACCGTCGGTATCCGCCCAGATTTCTTCGGCAGTTGTTTTTCGGTGAATTTCCGGGTTGGCGGGATTGGAAAACTGATCGGGCATGTAAGTATTTGACGTGCTTTCCAGAATTTCATGGGCTTTTGCGATCGCCCCCTTCATCCCGTCTGTCCCAGGTGTCAGAACGAGCTTTGCCCCCAAATGCTTTAAAAGTTTTCGCCGCTCTATGCTCATGGTGTCGGGCATGGTCAACGTCAAATGATAATTTTTGGCTGCGCAGACAAACGCCAGCGCAATCCCCGTGTTTCCGCTGGTCGGCTCCACGATGGTGGTATCCGGGTGTATCAACCCCTTGGCCTCAGCCGCTCCAATCATCGAAACGCCGATTCGATCCTTGACACTCCCTAAAGGATTGAAAAACTCGAGCTTGGCGAAGATCTCAGCACCGAGCCCCTTTGCAATGGTATTGAGACGAACCAGCGGTGTTGATCCCACGGTGGAATTGACATCTTTAAACATCTTCATGATTACCTCCATTTAACACACCATTTTTTAATCATCCTCAAAGGCCGACACCAGAAGGGCATCAATTTTTGCCAGAAGCTGATCATCGGTGCCGTGCTTTAGCTCGATGGCCTTTGCAGGACATTCCGATGCACAGATTCCACACCCCATGCATGCCGACGGCGGAATCTCGGACACCCCCTTTTCATTGACAAACGGTGCGCCGTATGGACATGCCCGAACACATGCCAGGCAAGCCGCACATTTTTCAGGGTCGACTTCAGCAACCGCCGCGGACGTCGTCATGTACTTTTTGCACAGAACTTTCATGGCTTGCTGGCCGGCACTTTTGGCCATGGTGACGCTCTCTTCAATGAACCGGGGACTGTGGGCCAAGCCCGCAAGAAAAATTCCGGAAGCGGCAAATTCCACGGGTCTTAATTTTACATGGGCTTCCAGAAAAAACCCCATATCGGTGGCCGGCAGTTTCAAAAGATGGGCGATCTGCGGGGCACCTTCACCGGGCCGGATACCGGCGCTTAACACCACAAGGTCGGGCTCAACACGAAAGTCCTGATGGGAGCTTCGATCCGTAAAATCGACGACCAGCTCGCCGTTGCTATCATACACAAAAGGTTTTTCTTCGGGGATATACCGAAAAAAGAGGACGCCTTTTTGCCGGGCTTTTAAATAATACAGTTCTTTAAACCCAAAGGTTCTGACATCTCTATACAACATTATCACTTGTGCACCGGGGTTCATTTCTTTGAGCTGGATACTGTTTTTTACGGCAGCCGAACAACATACCCTGCTGCAATAGGGAAAATCCGGTTCCCGTGATCCGACGCACTGAATCATGACAACCCTGTTGAGCCGACGGGCCCAGGTGGGATCGTCCATAAGACGGTTTGAAAACTCCACCTGGGTGAGCACACGCGCATCCGTCCCGTAAAGATATTCCTTGGGCTCGTACGGACGCCCCCCGGTGGCCACAATTACGGCCCCATACTGAATATCGATGCGTTCGTCTCTCTTTTGAACCGCACCTTTGAATGCACCGAGATGTCCGCCATGGGAAACGAGCCTGCTTTTCAGATAAACGGAGATGTTCGGATGATGGACGACCCTTTCGATGAGATAACGGATCAACCGCCCAGGGGAATGTCCTTCCAGTGTGAATTTGAGGTTCTTTGCGAACCCCCCCAGCCCATCGCTGCTTTCCACCAGATGAACATGAAATCCCTGGTCCGCAATGGTTAATGCGGCGGTCATGCCCGTCAGCCCGCCACCGATGACAAGCCCTTCGTTGACCACCGGGTATGATTTATCATACAACGGCTCAAGTTTTATCGCCCGGGCCACACTGGCACGAATTAATTCCTTTGACTTTTTGGTGGCTTTTTCTGGATCCTTGCCGTGAACCCAGGAACACTGATCCCGGATACTTGCCATTTCGAACAGATAGGGATTTAAGCCCGCCGTTTTCAGCGTCTCCTGAAACAAAGGCTCGTGGGTTTTTGGTGAGCATGCCGCTACCACAACCCGATTTAACCGGTGTTCTTTGATGAGGTCGACGATGGCTTTCTGGGTTTCTGTGGCGCAGGTAAACATGAAATCTGTGGCAAAAACCACATGGGGAAGTGTTTTCACGTCATCCAGAACATTCTGTATCTCCACAACACCGGCGATATTGGTGCCGCAATGGCAAACCAGAACGCCCACTCTGGGCGTTGTTTCAATGGGCGTTTCCGCCAAAATCTCTTCAACGACAGTTTCAGTATATCTTGCATCACGGATGAGGATGGAGGCTTCGGCAGCGGCTGCACCGGCCTGGATGACGGTTTCGGGAATGTCTTTGGGGGCTTCGATGCCGCCGCATACAAAGACACCCGGCCGGGAGGTCGCTACGGGTTCATCAAATTCTGTGGCCAAAAACCCGTAAGGATTGGTGACAAGCCCCAGTTTCTTTGCAAGGTCGACAAAATCATCGGAGGGTTTGAAACCACTCGAAAGAACAATCAGATCATATTCATCTTCCCGTTTTTCATTTAAATGATGATCAAAGGTCTCAATGATCAGATTCTCATTTTCAGGATTCAGATAAACCTGAGAAATCATCGACCTCCGGGTTCGTACACCGTGCTGATTGCGGGCGCGGTCAATGTAGTCGTCGAATCCCTTCCCATGTGCCCGCAGGTCCATAAAATAGATGGTCGTTTGGGTTTCGGATTCATGGAGGCGGGTCAAAACCGCCTGTTTTGCGGCATGCATACAACACACTGAAGAACAAAAGGGGCGGTTTCGGGCCGGGTCGCGGGACATGGCACATTGAATCCAGGCCACTTTTTGGGGAACGTCCCCATCGGAAGGCCGTTTGAGATGTCCTCCATAAGGACCCGTGGCGGACAACATGCGTTCATACTGCAGGGAGGTTACAACGTTTTTATATCTTCCGTAACCAAACTCTCCCTCTTCAGCCGTCAACGCCAGCTCAAGACCCGTTGAAAGGATGACCGCACCGGCATCGATATTGAATATCTCCGGTTTTTGGTCGAATTCAACGGCGTCTGCCGGGCAGATTTTTTGACAAACTCCGCATTTTCCTTTGGTTAAATACAGGCAATGTTCGGCATCCAGTGCATATTTTAAGGGCACCGCCTGGGGGAATGTCAGAAATGCCGCTTTGCGTGTCCCCAGTTCTCCGTTAAACGGATCGAGTACCTTTTTGGGGCATTTTTCAGCACACTTGCCACAGGTAATGCATTTTTCTTCATTAACATATCGGGGCTGCTTTTCAATCCGGGCCGTAAATCGCCCGGGACCGCCCGATATTTCCAGAATGCGGCTTAACGGCAGAATCTCAATATTCGCATGACCGGCCGCGTGTACCAGTTTGGGAGAAAATATGCAGGTTGAACAGTCATTGGTGGGAAATGTTTTGTCCAGACGCGCCATTTTCCCGCCAAGGGAATGTGATTTTTCAATCAGATAGACATAAAAACCGGTATCCGCCAGATCGAGGGCACACTGAATGCCGCCGATTCCGCCGCCCACAACAATCACTTTTCCCACCGGAGATTTAAGATAAGGGTCCATCAATATATCCAAATTCTGCGAGCCTCAAATTACGTCAGCAAACCTTTTGCCTTTAACAGCGGAACAGGATCCGTAAGATGCGTCTTAAACCATCGAAGCGACCATTTTTCGCAAAAACTCAACCGGAGCAACTCGGTAAAATAAAACACCGGAATCGGCCTTTCGGACCGATCTTTCTGGATCACATCGAGATTCGACTGACACAACGGACAGGAAACAACAATGGCTTCCGCTCCGGCCTGCCGGGCTTTATCCAAAAGTCTTTTTGTCAGGGACTCTCCGATTTCCTTTCGTGCAATACCGATGCTTGCCCCACAGCAGGTCGACTTATAAGACCAATCGATCACTTGGGCACCCACTGCAGCGGTAATACGATCTAAGGTTTGGGGATTTTCATAATCCGTATAACCGGTAATTCTCGGAGGACGAACCATTTGGCAGCCATAATAGGAGACAAATTTCACGCCATTCAAAGGGTTCAAGACGCGTTTTTTTATCAATTGTATCATTTCCGGTGCCGCCAGAAATCGCGTCATATCGTGGACCTGGATATTACCGGTAACCGGCCAGGGAATATCAAAAACTTTTTTCTGGATCATCTGCTGGGATAACCGAAGACGATTAAAACAATTGGGACACGGCGTCACGATATCGAGACTCATTTTCTCCGCGACCGACAGATTCCGCGCCGGCAGAATTACGGACATGGCTTCGCTGAGACTGTGAGCCGCCGTAGCCCCGCAACAGGACCAGTCTTCAATTTCAACCAGATCAATATCCAGCGCCTGAAATACCGCCTCAATGGACCGGGCATAGTCGACGGCCATTCCCTCCAAAGAACAGCCGGGATAAAAAGACAGTTTCATCAAACAATTTCTCCGCGAATCTGAATATAGGCCTTTTGAATGTCCTTGATTGCCCTGGATCTGGACGTAAATGGTTTTAGTTTGCCTCTACGCAACAACGCCATCCCCAGCAAAAGTTCTTCTTTAAAACGCCCGCTTTTTATTTTTTCATGCAATATATTCGGCTTTAGATAATACGCTTTCATCAAATTGAATTCGTTGACCCTGCCGGATTTTCTCAGCACCTCCAGAAATGTTTGATGAAATACGGCAAGGTACTTTTCTTTGGGCGTGATGGATGAATGCGCCGCCATGTTTCTCAAATGATTGATGATTTCCGCCACCCCCACTTCATTGGGGCAATATGTCGTACACATTTCACAGGAGAGGCATATCCATATGGTTGAGGATTTTAACAGGTCTTCACGCCATCCCAGTTGAACATAACGTATGGCCTGGTGCGGCTTGATATCCATAAAATGGCTGACCGGACAGGCATTGGTGCAACGTTCGCATTGATAACACGCCGAAACGTTTATACCGGTCTCCCCCTGGATTCTGTTCAGAAAATAATCCCCTCTGTCACCGATTAATTTTCTTTCAGATTTGAGTTCGGTTATGCGATCTTGTTTCATAACGATGGTGTTCATCATTTTCCCGTTTTAAAATAAAAATGCCGATTCAATTGAAAAGAAAGGACAACGATGTATCGAAATCAAGACTTCCAAATGACACGCAGCAATATTTCCAGGGCATATAGCAGGTGCCAATTGTGACACAATGTGGTATGAACTGTCAACAACAAAACGAAAACCCCAGTCATCACGGCATGCTGGCAGGGATTTTTTGGGGCTACATTCTCGACCACGGCAGTCGCGCGATCTCTGTCGGGTAAAACTAATTGAAATCAAACCGTTCTACGGTCTGATATTTTTCGTTCCTCTTTTTTAAAATTGAAACGACGATTTGGAGGATATATTTCCAAAGATGACGATTTTATTTGTTTTTTATATCATAATCTATACGTTCGTCCTATGTAAAGATTTTGTTTTTGACGATGTTATTTTTATGCTAATGCATAACAGGGTCGTGTTTTTGTCCGATGTTAGCAGTAAAGGCGTATCGCCATATGTTTTCATAAAAGGCGATATACCAGTCGGCCTCAGGTGGGTGTATCTGTTTGCACAATTTTTTGCCGTGACCCGATATTTAGGATTTAATTCACGCTTTTGATGCCACTATGTGATATGGCTTTTGCATTCCCGAACAATTTGTGGTAACTTGTTCATCAAGCCTTTGGACACCTTTTTGGGATCATTCGGGCCGCCACACGAGAAAAATCAACCTTGAACCAAGTTTTACCGAATGATCATAACATGTTAAATTGGACACCTTGGGTTCACGCTGCTCCGCTTATCCACTTGACGCACAACATATTCGAATCCTCTAACAACGATACGATTGTAAGGACGGAATTAAATGCCGGACAAAAAACCCTCCGTCGTAAATATTGCCCTTGTTGGCGGGGGCGACTTCTGTAAGGAGGTTCTTGAAAAAACGACCTTCGACTTGTCACATGAAAATGTCACCGCCCCTGTTTTGGCCGTGGCAGATCCGAATCCCGGTTCTCCGGGCAGGTTAATGGCGGAGGAATTGGGACTGTTAACGTTTGATGACTATCATGACTTGTACGATCCTCGCTACAGCATTCACCTGATTATCGTTTTGACGCCTGAAGAACATATTTTGGAAGAGATCCTTTCCACCCGGCCGTCTCGAATCCGGATTATGGCATTTAACGTCTTCGTCGTTTTCTGGAAAGCGCTTTATGCCCAAGAGTACAAGCTAAGAAAGAGAAATGAAGAAATCGAAACCATTTTAAACGGCATTCAAGATTCTATTATGGTCATCACACCCGATATGGATATCATAGAAGTCAATGATGCATATCTCAAGAAGATGAAATATTCACGCGAAGATGTCATTGGTCGAAAATGCCATGAAATCTATCAAAAGTTGGTCTATCCGTGTGACAATTCCGAATTTGACTGCCCCTTGAACGACGTCATCCGAAACAAAAGACCCTGCCGCCAAATCCGAACCCGGATAGGCGCCGACGGAGAGCCCCTCCACATAGAGGTCAGTGTCTATCCTGTCTGGGAAAAAGATGGTAAAATTTCAAAGTTTATCCATATCAGCCGAGATATTACCAAACAAAAATTGGAAGAGGAAGAAATCACCCGCCGTCTCGAGCATATGGTAAAAGAACGTACACGGCAGTTAAAAGAAACCCATGACAAACTCCTTCATCAAGACAAGATGTCTTCTTTAGGCAAGTTGTCGGCTTCCGTTGTCCATGAAATAAATAATCCCATCGCGGGCATACTCAACCTGACCCTACTTATCAAAAGGATTGTTGAAGAAGAATCGGTGGGGGGGCAAAAAAATATTAAAACGTTTTTTCATTATTTAAGTCTCATGGAGACGGAAACCCGGCGAATCAGCCGGATTGTTACAAATCTACTCGCCTTTTCCAGAGAATCCAAGATGGAGTTTAAAAAGGTTGACCTAAATCGTCTGATCGAAAAAACACTATTTCTAAATGCAAATCTTCTTAAACTAAACGGTGTAAAGGTTGAAACATTCTATTATCCGGAACTGCCTCAAATCATCGGATCAGAAGATCATCTTCAACAGGTTTTTATGAATATCATCTCAAATGCCGCTGAAAGCATCGAAGCGACAAAAGGCGGTGTTTTGAGTGTTAAAACCCGATACCTGAAAAATTCCGGCCGGGTCTCAATCCGTTTTGAAGACACCGGTATCGCGATCTCCAAGGAAGATGTTTCTAAAATTTTCGAACCCTTTTTCACAACCAAAAAAAAAGAGAAGGGGGTTGGGCTTGGGCTGTCTGTGGCTTACGGATTGGTCAGAGAACATGGCGGCACCATCTATGTGAAACCCGGTGAAGAAAAAGGGAATGTCTTTACCGTAAGACTTCCTTTGAAACAATCCACTGTTTACCTTGATCAACATGGAGGATTCCATGGATAAGACCAAAATCCTTATCGTTGATGATGAGATTATCATGCGAGAATCTTTGGTCGGTTGGCTGGAACGAGACGGCCATGACGTTGTTTCGGCTGCCAGTGGCGAAGACGCGATGGAAATACTACAAGGCTCCCACTATGATATCCTTCTGGTTGATATCAAAATGGAGGGAATGAGCGGCCTTGAGGTTCTCAAACGGGTCAAGGAAAGTGATCCGGATGTCGCCGTGGTCATGATTACCGCATACGGATCCATCTCAACGGCCATTGAGGCCATGAAAAACGGGGCGTATGATTATCTTCTTAAACCATTTGATCCAGATGAATTGGGTGTGCTTATTGACAAGATCGTGGAACATCAGGCTCAAGTTCGGGAAAACATTTTTCTGCGAGAACAATACAAAGACCGTACCCGGTTCGAGAGTATGATCGGTCAGTCCAGAGCAATGCAGGAGATTTTTGACCTGATAGAAGACGTAGCGCCCATGGAATCTACAGTACTGATTTCCGGTGAAACCGGCACCGGTAAGGGTTTGGCGGCGAAAGCAATTCACACAAAAAGCTCCCGGTCTAATGGTCCCTTTGTCGTTGTCAACTGTGGTGCCATTCCGAGTCACATCATGGAAAGCGAGTTGTTCGGCCACCAGAAGGGCGCATTTACAGACGCCAAAGAGACGAAAAAAGGGCGGTTGGAAATGGCCCACGGCGGCACACTTTTTCTGGATGAGATCGGTGAGATAAGTATGAGAATGCAAATTGATTTATTGCATGTTTTGGAAGACCGCGTATTTTATCGTGTTGGCGGTACACAGCCCCTTGAAGCCTATTTCAGAGTCATTGCCGCCACCAATAGAAACGTTGAAGACGCCATTAAGAAAGGAATACTTCGAGAAGACCTTTACTACCGGTTGAATGTAATTTCTTTTCAGATGCCGCCATTAAGAGAGCGTAAAGAAGATATCCCGCTTCTTGCCGAACATTTTCTTCATCGTTTCTCCCAGGAGACCAACAAGCCGACAGAACGAATCAGCCGCAAGGCCATAGACGAGATGATGCTTTATGAGTGGCCGGGAAACGTTAGAGAACTGGAAAATGCCATTGAACGTGCCGTGGTCGTAGGAAAAAGCCAAACCATTATGCCCGAAGAGTTACCTATCTTCTGCCATGAAGACATTCAACATTACAAAAACAACTCCCTAAGGGAAGTCGAAAAAACTCACATCTCTGGAATACTGAATGAATACCAATGGAATATTACAAAAAGCGCCCAAATATTGGGGATAGACCGCTCCACGCTGTACAGTAAGATTAAACGGTATAAAATAAGAAAGCCGGCGAAGTAATGTGGACATGTTACAATAAAACCCAAAGATGGCAACGGCAGATCGGCTCATAAGTATTAAATGTCTGAAAACCACAATTCGAATACATCACAAGATCACATCCTTATTTCCCCCATAGGAAATTTTGACGCCAAACTTATTGACCTGGTAGGTCGGGAAATCCACCGGATAATAGGTTACACGACTCGTTCAAAATCTATCTTGCAACAGATTGATTTTGCAGAAGATTTAAGCCGAAACCAGCACTATTCTACCCCGATCCTGGAAAAACTGGCCAGCTTGGCTCCTCCCCGGGCTGTCAAAATACTTGCAATTACCAGAGTGGACCTTTTTATACCGATACTGACACATGTTTACGGAGAAGCACAATTGGGCGGAAAAGCTTGCATTATTTCAACCCATCGTCTTAACGAAGGCCTTGGGATGGGTATTTCGAAAATTTTCAGCAAACGGGTCGTTAAGGAGGCAATCCACGAACTGGGGCATGCGTTTAATCTACGTCATTGTAAGGATCATACGTGCTGCATGCATTATTGCCGAACAATTAAAGATGTAGATCGAAAATCAGACCAACTTTGTCGTTATTGCAAGATTCTTTTGGAAGACGAAATAAAAAGGCTATCGGAAAAATCATCCAAGATACCGTCTTGATAAAAAATTCCGGATAAATGTTGTGACGTATTTAACGTTTCACCGGTAACGCTTTCGGAAAGTGCTTTTGCCGATTTAAGGCCATGTTTAAGCGCTGAACATTTCTTTTTATTCAAAAAGAAAATAGGGTTCGGCCCTTTTCTTTTTGTTCAACATATCACGTACTTTTTTTAATGTATCTGAATCGGCCTCCTGGATTAACTTGGCGAGCTTACTACGTTCATCTGTTAGGTTTTCGCTCACGTCTTCCATCGCTTCCCACTCGACGCCCAAAATCTTACACGCAGTTTTAATGAGATTGGCCGTGGAAATCGGTTTATCCAATATAACCTTCGGGCGCACGTTCGTTGTCAAGGCCATGAATTCCTTGATTTGGTCACTTCCCATTTCGTCACGAGCATGGGCAGTGATGATGATTATGGGTAATTTTGCCCACTTTTTATGTTTTCTCAACTCTCGAAGAACCTTGATTCCGGGCATTCTTGGCATCACCATATCAAGTGTCATTAAATCGGGAGAAAACGCTTCAACCTTTTCTAAGGCATCTACGCCATCAACGGCTGTCTCAACATTAAAACCGGCATCTTCTAAACAAGCTGCTAAAAAATTGCGAACATCCGGTTCATCATCCACGACCAGAATTTTTTTTTCAGATGCTTGTGTCATTTTCCATCTCCTTTATGTGAAGAAATTAGAGTTGCTGGGCCATATTGTAAAATTGACTGTCCATAACGAGGATGAGCCTGTGCGTGAATCCTCACTAAACCTGTTCCCTTATAAAAAAACATTACGGTCTCCCTTTAATCTGATAATATTTCCACAATTAATTTCAATAGTTTCTCCGGATCAATCGGTTTGTAAAAAATGCCTTCCGGAGTCGCATATTCCTTGAGATCATCTAAAAATATCTCTAAAAAATCGTCCACGGCGGTAACGATGATAACCGGAATATTTTTTAGTTCAGGGAAATCTTTAAATTGACGATATATTTTCAAGCCGGATTGCTTCGGCATGGTGATATCGAGTGCAATCAGATCAGGTTTTTCTGATTTGGCCCGTTCAAATCCCTCAATGCCATCTCGTGCCAAAACCGTATCGAAACCGTAATCATTGAATATCGCTTCAAAATAGGTTAAAATATCTTCCTCATCATCAACAATCAATATTTTTTTGGATTCATTCATCACTATCCCCAATTTTAACGGGGCGCTACCCTTATATTTATTTTTGAACAATTTTGGGCAAACGCCTTCGTGGAAGTCTGATGCTGAACGTTGTTCCTTTTCCGGGCTTGGATTTCAAATCGATCGTCCCGCCATGCTCGTGAACAATTTTCTTTGTCATTAACAGTCCTATACCGGAGCCACCCAAACCCTTGGTGGTAAAAAAGGTCGTAAAAACCTTACGCTTAACCTCATAGTCCATACCGCATCCGTTGTCAGCCACTTCATAAATAATCGTACTGTACTCCTCAAAAATTCGAACCGTTACATAACACGAATTTTCGTCACTCATCTGACAGGCATCTATAGCGTTCCCGACAAGATTTGTCAGACATTCGTGCATGCTTTCAAAATCAATGGGAGCCGGAGCGATATCTCCTATTTTTTCGTATTTGAGCGTTATACCCAGTTTATCGGCCTTGACGGCGTATAAATCGACAACTTCTTTTGCGATTTCAGAAGGATCACAAATTTTGGCTTGAATTTGACGGCCTTTGGAAAAGCTCAGAAATGCTTTTACAAATATAGAAACTCGTTCGATATTCCGTGCCAACATCTCCATGCCTTTTTGGATACGCTCGATGTCCCCTTGGACCAAGCCCGATTTCAACATGTACATACCGCCTTCCAGAGCGGTATTCAGATTTTTTATGCCGTGAGCCAATCCGGCAACGGTATGGCCAACAGCGGACAGGCGTTCGGCTTCTAGCTTTTCTTTTTCAAGCTGTTTGATTTCCCTTAGATCTTGAACTGAAAAGGCCATACCGATTGATTTGTCGTCAACCATCAGCTTGTTGCCCACCAGACGTACCGGAAAAGCTTCGCCGTCAATTGTTTTAACCTCCGCTTCCGGCAGATAAACGGGTTTGCACTGGTCAAACACCTTGGTCAAAAAATCTTTAGGGAGCATGGCGGTAAAATTTTCTCTCGAAACCACCTGGTTATCCTTGATTTTAAAAAATTTTCGAGCCGCCGAATTGAAAATAGTCACTTTCCCCTTTTCATTCACAGCAAAGATGCCGTCCATAGACGTTGAAATGATGGTATTCAGATACGTATTCGCAAATTTTAGTCCATCTTGCAGTTTCATCGTTTCTGTAACGTCAACAGCCATCTCCATTACGACATCAAAGCTACCGTCTTTGCGTTTCAGCGGTACGGTGATCACATGTAAATGGAGGGGCTGTTCCCCTTTGGATTTCCAAGCATGATACCCGGTGTGTATTTGGCCGTCTTCAAACGTCTGTCTGGCCGTACATTCACTACATTTGTGTTTCAATCCTTTGAGTGTTTCGAAACAGAACTTGCCCTCCGGATTGCCAAGGGAATCCCGAACCCGTTTATTCGCCCTTACGATTCGGAAGTTTCTGTCAATGAGTAAAATGTTACATGGAACCTGGTCAAAAAGAATCTGATGCTCATCTCGAATCTGGGTTGCTTCGGTAATGTTGGTGAAAATATGGACGATGTAAGGAAAATTACCATTTTCGTCCACGATAGGGGAAGCGTGCTGCAAGTAGTTTATATGCCGGCCGTTTTTATCATATCCCACCTCCTCGTTTACACGGGGCGTGCCGTCTGTAAAGGTTGATGAACTTTCACAGTGATTGCACATTTCATTTTTGCTTTTGTAGGCATTGTAACATTTAAGGTTTTTCCAATCGCCGAATAACTGTTCAAAAGTGTTGTTGGCATAAACTAGATTATACTCAGGATCGATTATGGCGATTCCCAAAGGTATGGTTTCAATCAATTGTAAGTTGACCCATCTTTCAAAATCGGTCGCAGGGGCATTTTTTGTTCGTTTTTTTGTCATTTGACCTGCCAATAAATATGTCTTTTATCCTCAACGGATGGTTGACCAAATGAAAATATGTTAGAGCGCCCATTGAAACGTTTTTATTCTATTAATCTTGGAAAAGTGAAAGAAATGCGATTCCAACTGTTTGGGTGGAAAGGACGAGTTCTGGAATCGCCCGAAGTGAGCCTTAGATGTATCACAAAACGTTTCAGAAACAGCCCTTCATAAAATTTTTGTCGATCGATAAAAACGAAATTTGTGTTCATATTCATTTATAACAAAACAAATTTAAAACACAACAAATACTTTTAACTAATTGATATTTAATTGTATTTATATTACCAATGTGATCAATATGAAACTTTTTGCTTGACAATATATTTTTTCTAATATTATATCATACTAAAATTATATATATTAGACTAATATATATTGCAACTATTATTTTTAGGTGTATGAAACTTACGAAAAAAACCCGCTATGGAACGCGATTGTTACTTGATTTGGCCCAACATCAGGACGAAGGTGTTGTCCAAATGAGCGAGATTTCAATTCGACAGAATATATCCGTTAAATATCTTGAGCAGATCATCCGTCCGCTTAAAAAAGCCAAGCTTGTCAAGAGCATCCGCGGGCCCAAAGGTGGTCATATGCTGGCCAAAAAGCCTGAAAAAATTACCTTGGGAGACATTACACGATTGTTTGAGGGTCATTTTGAACTTGTTGGCTGTATCAGTGAACCCGAAACGTGCCCAAAGAGTGATGATTGCGTGGTTCGACTGGGCTGGCAAAAAGCCACTATCGCACTTTACAAAGAATTAGACTCCATTTCCATCGCAAATCTTTTGGAAACAAAATTTCGATAATTTAGCCTTACCGATAGGGGCTGGCATTCGCGATGATTTGGGGTTCAATTAAAAAGAAAAATAATTTGAGGAGGTACATATGAAAAAAATTGTTATTTTAGGTTCTGGTGCCGGTGGGACAATGGTCGCTGCAAAGTTACACAAAGAGCTAATCGATGGGGGCTGGCAGATTACTATCATCGATAAGGATCCGATGCACCATTATCAACCCGGCTGGTTGTTTATCCCGTTTGGGATTTATAGGCCTGAGGAATGTGTCAAGCCTAAAGCCGACTTCATTCCGTCTGGAGTCGATTTCGTTGTCGATGAGGTTCTCAACGTCGACCATGAGAAAAGACAGGTCAAGACCAAGAAAGGTCAGTACAATTACGATTGGTTGGTCATCGCAACAGGTTGCAGGGTTTTACCGGAAGAAACAGACGGCTTGATGGATGACTGGAGGGGCGACATCCACGACTACTACACCCTGGATGGTGCTATAGCTCTCTACAAAAGATGGAAATACTTCAAAAAGGGAAGGATTGTCCTTAACATCGCTGATATGCCCATCAAATGCCCGGTTGCACCTCTGGAGTTTGTATATCTCGCGGACTGGTTCTTCAAGGACAATGGCGTTAGGGACAATATCGAGATAGAATTGGTTACGCCGTTGGATGGCGCTTTCACAAAGCCTGTGGCTTCAAAGGTCCTGGGAGATGTCTGCGAACAAAAGAATATTAAGATCACTCCCAACTGGTCGATTGACAATGTGAATGTCAGCAATAAGACCATCGAATCTGTGACGGGCGACACGATTCCCTACGATCTCCTTATTTCCATCCCGTTGCACTCCGGTGCACAAGTTGTCATAGACAGCGGTCTCGGTGATCCCATGGGATTTGTCAATACCGATAAAGGCACATTGAAGGCCTCAGACTTCGACAATATCTATGTGATCGGTGATGCGACCAATGTACCCACCTCAAAATCCGGTGCAGTTGCGCATTACGAATCAGACATTGTCGTAGAGAACATCCTGCTCGAGATAGAGGGGCAAGCACCAAAACCTGAATATGACGGGCACTCAACGTGATTTATAGTCTCAAGCCATGGTATGGCTTATTTGATTGATTTTAGTTATGATACGGAGCCTCTTCAAGGAAAATTCCCTTTTCCCGGCATGGGCCCTTTTTCTCTTCTAGGTGAAAGCCAATCGAACTATTTAGGAAAGATGATGTTCAAGTGGGTCTACTGGAACCTCATGTTGAAAGGTTATGAATTACCACTGGAACCCCAATTCAACATGGCAGGAAAGATGCGTCAGACTTACTAGAAAGGAGGCATCATGACGAATGAAGAATTGATTTTAGAGCGGCTTGATCGCATTGAAAGCCGGATTGCCCCCTTGGCTGAATCTGCTTTGAGTATGAAAGAATTTAAAGATGACTTGTTTGCTATGTCCCAACCGATTTCCAAATCGTTAATTAAAGAGCTGGAAGACGTTGAATCCTCTTTCCAGTTGGAAGATCTGGCAGTCCTGTCCAAGCGGATGCTAAGAAGTGTAAAGCACATTATTTTTGCTTTAGAACAACTCGAAAATATCATCGACTTTGTCACAACATTAGAACCAGTGCTTCGGTTGATGGTTCCTCAACTTATCGAGTATCTGAATGGGTTGGAAGAAAGAGGGGTCTTCCGGATAATCAAGGCCACATATGACATTCGGGCCAAAATCGCTACAGCCTACACCGCCGAAGATATCGATCAGATCGGAGACGGTCTTGTTGCTCTGCTCGGCTTAGCCAAAAAGAGTTCCGATCCCCAGTTCATAAAGTTATTGGAAAATCTCACTGAAATAGGGGCAAGCCTGAATCTATCTAAAAGCAAAGACGTTGGTCCGTTCGGGTTTTTCTCTGCCTGCTCAGGAACGGAAAGCAAAAGGGGACTTGGTGTTTTATTAGAATTGACCAAAGCAATGGGTGACCTAAAAAACCGTGGCCTTACATCTCAGCCTGAGCAGTAAGGGGCGTATACGGATGATCCTTGGAAAAAGATTCCTCATAATAGTGGGTTGAAACGCTCTACCAGATAAGCGCCTAATAAAAGAGGGGCAAAAGTACTTGGGTAAGTGAAACTCCCCGCCTTAAAAGGCGGGGCTTCTTAAAACGACGCTGAGGGGGATTGCAGCCCCCATACTCCCGCACCGCATTCATCTCCGCCATAAATGGCGGACTATTCTGTGGGGATTTTCATAAATGTAAATCTTATAGTCTGGTGATTTTGAAAGAAAGTTGTGGTTATATGTTTTATACTTAAATATCTGGTAAGTCTACAATGCATGCATGATTCTTGAATGGAGGAATCTTTTCCACTTGTAGATCTTCCGTATTGTGGACGAGATTCACCGTTAACTTGCTTCTATTCATTTTGGCTGTCTATTGTTACAAGATACGTGTAATTATCGAATGCTTCCTCCCTTCCGAGCCGGCTTGACAATGAGTCACTGTAAAAATCTTCCAACTGCCGTACGATCCGCTTGAGATTTTCAATGCTGATCAATTGTGCATAATCTTTAATTGAATCCATGTGCTCCGGAGGTTGATCTTCAAGAATTTCATACGCGTCTTCAAATTCATCTGCAGCAAGCTGTGACGTCAAAATGATGTAATCATCCAACTGCCGTTTCGAATCTTTCAGCTCCGGTCTTGTAAGGAGAGATTCTTTCATGGTCTTTCCAATCAGAAGCATTATGTCTTTTACTTCTTCTGCCTTAAAGCCGTCCATATACCGTTTGAAAGCAATTTCTCTGGCATAGATCGGTATGATGGACCGGTCTCTGCTTCTTACCGTAGCGGCAACCAATTGATAGTTCAACGTAATATACCATTTGAGAAGCTCACGATACATCTTTCGGTAATTTGGAAAGCGGTGTTCATTTTCCGGCAGCACCACTTCTTGTACAATTTTTTCGACCAAGGACTTCCGCAACTCAGTGAGAATATCGTATATCTCGGTACTTTTTCTGAAGGCAACCTTCTTAATAAGGACTTCATTACGAAATGTCCAATTGTTTGGATGGCTGTTCATTTTTTCAGTCAAAAACAACAACCGCCGCAGGATATGATAGCGTGGAGTCGGCTTCCAGTTCAAAGCATCGTGTGTGGCGGAAGCATCCACACGCAAATTTCTGTCGATATATCCTGCCATCCATGGTTGCTCCAACGTTTTCTTTCCACTAAGCCAACCCAAGAACGAAATGACAATCAAACCCAACGCTGCTAAGGGTTTCGGCAATCGAAAGGGCTTAACATCACCCCCGTAATAGTACCTTGTGGCCGTTTTAAAAAGCGCATTATGTGATACACTTCCTTGAGGACTGGCGTTATATATACC
>JBFESJ010000005.1:0-36180 GCA_041548585.1 Desulfobacterales bacterium
ACCTAACTCACAAGCTGTCACTATTTAGTTTTCAAAGATCAAGGAAGCCATTAAAAATAACGGCGCTTTAAACCCATACCGTCAAAATGAAACAGTAGGGAACTTTTATTATATGAAAACGATCTAATTTGTCAATCTTTTTTTTAATTTTTTTAAAAAAATATGTGCCGGTTCTTCTAAATTTTTTAAGTTAACAGAAACGATATATTTAAGACCAATCGCTAATTATGTCAAGATTTATTTTTAATTATTTTAATTTTATGATACCGTTTTTTACCGGCTCTTAAGAGTATCTCCAAATCAACAATATCATTTTCGGTTAACCGGTAATCAAAGGATTCTATGCGCTTACCATTGACATAGGCCCCTCCCTGCTCAATGAGCCTTCTGGCGGCACTTCCCGAGCTTACAAGGCCGACCATCTGATAGAGCTTGAAGGCCGGGACGCCCTCATTGAACTGGTCAATATCCATTTCCGAATGTGGAGGCTCAATTACAGCATTTATGCCAACAGCAACTTTATTGGTTTCAGACCACGCCTTAGCGTCGATTCCATGTATTGAACTTGACGGCATGATCTCCTTAGGAACAACTCGAGATCCAAACACGCTTTCCGCAGCACGATATGCTTTAAAAGCTTCTTCTTTCCCGTGTGCAATCTGGGTTACTTCAAATGCCAAAATGGCCTTGGCGTCATTCAAATCGGCCCCACTTAATCTCCCAAGATCCCCGATTTCTTTCATTGGCAAAAATGTAAAAAGCGCCATAAATCTGGCGACATCTTGATCATCTGTGTTGATCCAGTATTGATAATAATCATAAGGAGATGTTTTATCTGGATGGAGCCATACGGCACCCTCTGCTGTTTTCCCCATCTTCGCACCGCTGCTTGTGGTTATTAATGGGAAGGTAATACCGAACGCTGTTTTTTGACGGACCCTTCGAATCAGCTCAATTCCGGCAACGATATTGCCCCATTGATCGCTACCTCCCATCTGCAATTTGCACCCATAATGATCAAAAAGCTCCAGAAAATCATATGCTTGCAAAAGCATATAATTAAATTCAATAAAGTTAAGGCCTTCTTCAGATTCAAGGCGCATTTTATAGCTTTCAGCCTTTATCATACGATTTACAGAGAAATGTCGCCCAACATCTCTTAGAAACGGGATATATCTCAATGGAGTCAGCCAGTCGGCATTGTTCAGCATCAGCGCCTTCCCCTCTTTAAAATCGAGAAACCGGGAAAGCTGTTTTTTGATGCTCGCAGCATTTTCTTCAACCATCTCAGGGGTAAGTAGCTTCCGCATTTCGGTCTTCCCGCTCGGATCCCCTACAAGGCCTGTCCCTCCCCCGACGAGGGCAATGGGTCGATGTCCGTGTTTTTGCATATGTGCTAGTGACATTATCGGCACAAGGCTTCCAACATGAAGGCTGGATGCAGTTGGATCAAACCCGATATAACACGTCGCTTTTCCTGATTCGAGATAACTTTTCAGTGCTTCTTCATGGGCAGTCTGTTCGATAAACCCACGTTCTTTAAGAACTTCAAATAAATTCGCCATTCAATTTAACCTCTTTGAGTTATTCTAATGGGCGAGGTGTTTTTATTTGTCAAATCGCTCCATGGATAATGCTTTTTTTTCGAACCGTGTAAACTCGTGGTAAAAAGATCGTAAAGAAAGAATAGTTTTCAATATAAAAACAATAGGTTTAGCTTAGAACAAACACTATATTATAGTATAAATGTTTCGGTTTGTGTCTGTACTTTCTAACGATCTCTAAACCACTCAAACAGTACACGCTTTTCAAAAAAGATTATCCATTACGCTCTCCGAGGCGTAGATTTTACGAACCGGAGGTTGATATAGAGATGTTTTACAATAAAAACTCCTCACCCATTCAATTACTTAAAAACTCGCAGTTAACACTCTCGTGCTCTCGTTAAAAAAACATCAATCTTAACAAAAAGAAAATACATAACCTAAATTTGCATTTCATAAATGAGAGATTTTTTTTGATGAGTAAGGCCGCACAAGGGTTTTAGTTGAGGCGTACATATCGTACGCCGCAAACGGAAATCCGCGGAGAACGCAACTCATTGGAAAAAGAGCCATTTATGAAATGCAAACTTATTTGTTGGCGTATTCTACAGCCCGGGTCTCCCGAATAACTGTAACCTTGATCTGCCCAGGGAATGTTAATGATTCTTCTATTTTTTTGGCCACATCTCTGCTGAGAAGGGTTGCCTCTTCATCGGAAATAACCCCGCTTTCCACGATGACCCTTAGTTCTCTTCCAGCTTGAATGGCATATGTGTTTGCAACCCCTTTAAATGAATTTGCTATGTTCTCAAGGTCTTCCAATCTTTTTATATAATTTTCAAGGAGTTCTTTACGAGCCCCCGGCCTTGCTCCCGATAATGCGTCTGCAGCCTGGATCAACAAATCATATACGGAGTTCGGCGGTATATCTTCATGATGCGCAGCAATAGCATGTTCAACCATTGGCGTTTCACCAAATTTTTTTGCCAGCTTAGAACCGATGATAGCATGTTGTCCTTCAACTTCATGGTCAATGGCCTTGCCAATATCATGAAGTAAACCCATACGCTTTGCCAGTTTAGGGTTAAGGCCCAATTCAGACGCCATAATCCCACACATAACACCCACCTCGACCGAATGCTGCAGTACATTCTGAGCATAACTGGTCCGAAATTTTAACCGGCCGATGTATTTAATAAGCTCGTTATGGATACCGTGAACACCTAAATCAAATGCTGCCTGCTCACCAGCCTCTTTAATCGTCAAATCCACTTCTTTTCCAACTTTTTTAACAATATCCTCAATACGGGCTGGATGGATTCGACCGTCCGCTATCAACCGCATCAGAGAAAGTCTGGCAACTTCACGCCGAACCGGATTAAAACCTGACAAAATAACGGCTTCCGGTGTATCATCGATAATAAGATCGATTCCGGTTGCCGCCTCAAGCGCACGGATATTTCGACCCTCTCTGCCGATTATTCTCCCCTTCATCTCATCGTTTGGGAGCTCAACCACTGAGACCGTTCGTTCAGCAACGAAATCCCCAGCGTATCTTTGTATGGCGGTGGCCATGATCTCCGCCGCTTTTTTATCCGCCTGCTCCTTTGTCTCATTTTCTATCCTTTTTAAAATTTTGGCGCCTTCATAACGTGCTTCATTTTCCATTGCTCTGATGAGAAGTTCTTTTGCCTGCTCCGCTGTTAAACCGGAAATTTTTTCGAGCTGCTGCTTTTGTTCCGCAAGAAGTTCTTGATACTGCTTTTCTTTTCGTTCTATCTTTTCTTCTTTTTGAGTGACCTTCTTTTCTTTTCGCAAAATCTCTCGTTCTCGGCGTTCGAATTGTTCCGCTTTACGATCGATATTTTCCTCTTTTTGCATCAACCTTCTCTCTCTGTTTTTTAATTCAGATCGAGTATCTTTGGTTTCAGCATCAAATTCGCTTTTCATTTTGAAAAGCCTGTCTTTAACATCCAGCTTGGCTTCTTTAATCAGTGTTTCTGATCTCAGTTTGGCATCTTTTAATATTCGTGAAGTTTCTCTTTCAGCGGCTTTCACTTTCTGGGATACAATCAATCCTTTGACCCAGAAGGCAATTGCAAAACCGACAATAAATGCAATTAGGCCTATTAATAGATTATATTCATTCATTATCCTTCTCCCGGAATTATTTATATTGATTCAGACCTGTTAGCAAACCAACCTTAATACCAGGTATGACTTAAAACTGAATACCCGAACGATCTAAAAAGGGGCTTTAAACGAATTAAAATAAATACAAAACAACCCGTACCATAATAAAATTTAAAGTCGATGCTCTCATAAAAAATAGAACGTCGCCATTTTTACGAAAGTGTTTGTATTTGGTGTTCAGTGTTAGTTGATCTAACAAGCTGACAAAGTATTTATTTCACACAAAACATCAAATACTGGATAGATTCGATGTTTTACGAATTCATCACAAATGAATTTATACGCTTTTAGAGCCAACGCAACAGCATGTAATTATATCGTTTTATTATCAGACAAGAACGAATTTGCCTGCTATACGAAACGTCTGTGGAAAACGAATTATGCGGTGGATTTGGAATGAGATTTTTAGGAGGAAAAAGGTAAGGTTACTAAATATTTTCCTGCAACGTTATATTTTCAGTGTCTCAATAAACCTGGAAATTGATAGCCCGCTGCATTAGGTCATTAATATTTTTTATAACCATCTCTTTCTAAATTTGAGTTAAACAGGACCCCTGCCACAATGCCGTGTTGGGAGGTCTTTGATCCATAAAAAAAAGTGGGTGCCTTATAATTTTTTTAGGCTTTTCTGTACAAGCAGAACATGCGCACCAAAATCAGAGAAGGCTCCCGTTAAATGAATGTTGGGTCAAAGAACATCTTCCAATCACAAACACGACAGGGGCCACATTTGTTTGAAAAAGCTCAAATACCTTCAAGGTCGCTTTTTGACTCAGAAAATCACAGAAGATATCTATATTTGCCCTCTATCGATATAATAAATGATGGAAACGGAAATAAAACAACCTGTTATTAATTCTTGGGCTTTTTTATTGATAAGCTTCACCCATTAACTGCCGCATCGAGCATATGTATCAGATTTGCCGATCTTTTAGAAACATCTCTCAATAAATCCGAATGACTCTTTTTTAGTTTAACATTTTCATTGGCAATATTAAGCGCAGCTAAAATCAAAGTCGCAAGCTTATTAACAGATGATTTGCTAGAATGTTGGGTTTCAATCCTGGTCACTTCTTTGACCAGATGATCAGCAACATCTTTTGCATTGCTCGCATCTGATTCCGCCTTAAATGTATAAGGTTGCCCAAAAAGCTCTATGGTTACAAGTTGTTCCAATGAATAAGTTTCTTTTACTTTTTCAAAACCGCCCCTTCTGGCCACTAATCAGCTTCTGTAATATCCCCGAGTCTTCCCAAAAGACTATCGATCTTTGACCGAATCAAGGCTCTCTCTTGTGCATAATTGTTTTCCGCCTCAACCTTACCTTGAAGCTCTTCCTCTAACCTCTCAATTTTATTTCTAAGTTCTAAATTCGTCGTTTCAAACGACTTACAAACATTGATCAGATTTTCAACTTTCTTTTCAATTTCTTCAAATTGTTTTAAAATAAATTCGTTATCCAACCCTACACCTCATAATTAAGTAAATAAATTATAATCTTTTAATCATCTGAAAGTCAAGACATATTCCTCAGCCTGTCGCGCATAATGTTCTCAACTTTCATCAGATCCTGTTTGGTATTGACTCCCACAGTTTCCGTCCAATTATCACCCACCATCACACCCATCGTACTTTTATTTTGATAGCCGATTTCAACAATATCCGTTAGATAAAATTCACCTTTGACATTATCCGGTTTGACTTGTTTTAATGAATCGAACAAAATTTCTTTTTTTATGCAATATATACCTGTATTAATGACTTTCAATTTCTTCTGTTCCGCTGAGGCATCTGCCTCTTCGACAATCCCTGACAACTGTCTTTTTTCATCCATCAAAATCCTTCCGTATCCTTGGGGATTCTCAATTTCTACTGCCAAAATTGATATATCCCGCCGCGCTTTTACATGATCTTCAAAAAGCCCCGTAAGGGTCTTTTCAGTAAGCAGCGGCACATCACCGCATAAAATAACCACTTCGCGAACATGGCTTGGGACATGGGGAAGTGCACACAAAACAGCATGGCCCGTTCCAAGTTGTTCTTTTTGTAGAGCAAAAAGAACGTCGGTCTTTTCTGATACAACTTTACGAACTTTGTCAGCTTGATTACCGATAACCAGAACAACATTATTTCCCGCAAGTTTTTTTGCGACGTCTACAACATACATGACCATGGGTTTGTCGAGAATTTCGTGCAGAACTTTTGCCTTGCTCGATTTCATCCGAGTCCCCAAACCTGCCGCAAGTATTATCACGGCCGCCTCTTTTTTGTTGCTTGCCATATCATCCCCTTATTGATAACGTGGATACCTTCTTAAATTTTCATGCAAATCGAGTGAGTATCCGAATCAACGTTAACCATTAGGCATCATTTTTTCGGATTTATCAATAAACAAAAAAAGGGCAAACCTAATAATGGGTCTGCCCTTTAGACAAAATGAAATACACCCTCCCCTTTTTGGGGGATTACTTCAGATTATGAAATCAATATCCGATACCATAAAAACGCTTATCTGGTTTCGACGAGCCTTATACGATATAGGGCTCTTTCAAGAGCTGCTTTGGCCCTGTTAAAATCGATATCGTCAGCTTGGGTCTGGCTCAAACGATCCTGGGCCCGCTCCATCGCAGCTTTGGCGCGTTCAAGGTCGATATCTTTTCGCCTTTCAGCAGATTCTGCCAGTACGGTAACTTTATCAGGCAGTGCCTCTGCAAACCCACCGCTGACAAAAAGGAATTTTTCAGCCCCATTGGCATCCGTATAGTGCATCGATCCCGTCTTCAAGGTTGTCAAGAAAGGCGTATGGCCGATAAGCACACCAAATTCGCCGAGGCTGCCGGGAGCCACCACAATCTGGGCTTCCTCGTCAACGACATACGTTTCAGGGGTAACAACTTCTAATCTAATATTTCCAGCCATGTTATAACCTTATATTCTCTTTGCTTTATTCGGCTTTAGCCATTTCCGCAGCCCTTTCGACCACCTCTTCAATGCCGCCGACCATATAAAATGCCTGCTCCGGGATGTCGTCATGTTTGCCTTCGCAAATTTCCTTGAATCCCCGGACAGTATCTTCAATTTTTACATAAGAGCCACTTTTTCCCGTAAAGGCTTCGGCAACATGGAACGGCTGTGACAAAAACCGCTGGATTTTACGCGCCCTACCCACGGTAATCTTATCTTCATCGGACAACTCTTCCATGCCCAGAATCGCGATAATATCCTGGAGTTCCTTGTATTTTTGAAGTATCTGCTGTACCTCGCGAGCAACCTGATAATGGTCATCTCCGATGAAAGAAGCATCCAGAATCCTTGAAGTCGAATCCAGCGGATCAACCGCAGGATAAATCCCCAGCTCAACGATCTGACGTGACAAAACCACCGTTCCGTCAAGATGGGCAAATGTTGTCGCAGGCGCAGGGTCTGTCAAGTCGTCCGCCGGTACATACACACATTGAACCGCCGTAATCGAACCTTTGTCTGTGGATGTAATACGCTCCTGCAATTCGCCAAGGTCAACGGCGAGCGTCGGCTGGTAACCCACCGCCGAAGGCATCCGACCCAGAAGCGCAGAAACTTCCGATCCCGCCTGGGTAAAACGGAAAATATTATCGATAAAGATCAGAACGTCCTGTCCCTCTTCGTCACGGAAATACTCCGCAGCCGTCAGCGCTGAAAGCGCAACACGGGCCCTGGCTCCGGGAGGCTCCGTCATCTGACCGTAAATCAAGGCCGCCTTGGGAAGAACCCCGGAATCCTTCATCTCGTGGTAAAGGTCATTCCCTTCACGGGTCCGCTCACCAACACCGGCAAACACGGATATACCGCCGTGCTGCATGGCAATATTGTGAACCATCTCCATCATAATAACGGTTTTACCAACACCGGCGCCACCGAACATGCCCATTTTTCCGCCTCTGGGGAATGGTACCAAGAGATCAATGACCTTTACACCGGTTTCAAGAACGCGAACCGACACGTCCTGCTCGGTAAATTTTGGCGCTTCACGGTGTATCGGCAACATTTTTTCCTGACTCACCGGACCGAGACCGTCCACCGGTCGCCCCACAACGTTAAGTACCCGTCCGAGACCGGCTTCACCCACCGGCATCATGATATCATTGCCGGTATCTTTGACTTTTTGCCCCCGAACCAGACCGTCGGTTACATCCATAGCAATGGTTCGAACCACATTGTCACCCAGGTGCTGTGCAACCTCCACGATCAGGTTGTCCGGATCATCGTTGATGGCAGGGTTTGTAATCGCCAGTGCCGTATAAATGGACGGCAGATTTCCCTGCTCAAATTCCACGTCAACGACAGGCCCCATAACCTGCGTAATCTTTCCTATATTTTCTCCCATCTAAAGACCTCCTATTAAAATGCGGTATTTTATTTTCTTATTTAACCTTTAAGCGCCTCGGCACCACCGACGATGTCCATCAGTTCTGCGGTAATCGCCGCCTGCCGAGCCTTGTTATACAGCAGGGTGAGGTTCTCAATCATATCCTTGCAGGCTTTTGTGGCATTGTCCATCGCGGACATCCGGGCAGCGTGCTCGCTGGTGGATGTTTCCAGCAATGCACTGTATAATTGCACATAAACGTTCTTTGGGAGTAATTCACCCAGAAGTTCCTGGGGCGAGGGTTCACAAATATGCTCAGCGAGATATGAAGTTTCTTCCCCTTCGGTCTCTTCTTCAGTGGACTCGATGGGCAGTATCGGGAGCATCTGTTTCAACACCGGCAACTGCCTGGCCATACTCACAAATTCGGCATAAACAATGTAGACCTCATCATAGGTTTTATCCAAAAAACCTTCGATCAATTTCTGTCCGGCACTTGCTGCAATGTTAAAGCCAAACTTGGCTCCAACGACCCCCAAATGCTCGCTGACAATTTCAAATTTGTTTCTCCGGCACCAGTCGCGACCTTTTTTCCCGAAATTGGTAAATACGACGTCGATGCCCTGTTCTTCCTTTTCCTTTTTAAACGCCTGGGCCCTTGATATCAGGTTCGCATTGAAACCACCGCATAGACCTCTATCAGAAGTACACAAAACGACGTGTACTTTTTCGACTTCCTCACGGGTCTCCAGCAAGGGGTTTGTCTCCTCTCCGGCCTTTTCGGCAAGGCTTCCCAAAACTTCGGCAAACTTGCCGGAATAGGGTCGGAAACCATCCATACTTTCCTGAGCGCCGCGCAACTTTGAAGCCGCAACCATGTTCATGGCCTTTGTAATCTGCTGTGTCTTTTTTACCGCAGATATCTTTGTTTTAACATCCTTTAATGTCGCCATAGACTTTAGCCCTTATCGCATTTCACTGTTGATGGATATTTTATTCGGTCGTTTATCTAACAAATGACTTCACAGCTATTTGATCGTGTCTTCGAATTCCGTAGCATATGCTGTTAAGGCCTCGGTCATCTGCTTATCGATATCTTCCGTAAACTCCAATTGTTCTTTAAGCCCTTCGAATATCTGAGGATATCTGTCTTCAAGAAATGAATAAAGTCCTGCCTCATACTTGGCAAGCACATCAACCGGGTATTTATCAAGAAAGCCTCTGGTTCCGGCAAACAGGATCGACACCTGTTTTTCCATGGACAGCGGTTGATACTGGGGCTGTTTTAAAATTTCCACCAGCCGCTCACCCCGGGTCAGCTGCTGCTGGGTGGCTTTGTCTAGGTCGCTGCCAAACGCCGCAAATGCTTCAAGCTCTCGATATTGTGCCATATCAAGCCGCAACGTACCGGCCACCTGTTTCATGGCTTTCACCTGTGCTGCACCGCCGACACGGGAAACAGACAGACCCACATTGATTGCCGGTCGAACACCGGCAAAAAAGAGGCCGGGCTCAAGATATATCTGTCCATCGGTAATGGAAATAACATTGGTCGGAATGTATGCGGAAACGTCACCGGCCTGGGTTTCGATGATCGGAAGTGCGGTCAAAGAACCTGCACCAAGTTCATCGTTCAATTTGGAAGCCCGTTCAAGCAGACGAGAGTGGTTGTAGAAAATATCGCCCGGATACGCCTCGCGTCCCGGCGGGCGTCTCAAAAGAAGAGAAACCTGGCGATACGCCGCAGCCTGCTTGGAAAGGTCGTCATATATGATCAGGGCATGCATTTTATTATCCCGGAAATATTCACCCATTGCACAACCGGCATAGGGAGCGACATACTGCAACGTGGCCGGATCACTGGCGCATGCCGCTACAATGGTGGTGTATTCCATTGCACCATATTTTTCCAGAACCGCATGGACCTGAGCCACCGTCGACTTTTTCTGACCACACGCCACATAAATACAGTAAATGTCCGTATCCTTCTGAGCGAGAATGGCATCAACAGCAACGGCTGTTTTGCCGATCTGGCGGTCACCGATAATCAGTTCGCGCTGTCCTCGACCCACCGGTGTCATTGCATCGACGGCTTTTAAACCGGTATAACACGGTTCGTGCACGCTTTTGCGGTCAATAACCCCTGGTGCCACCATCTCTACCCTGCTGAACTCTTTGGCATCAATCGGTCCTTTGCCGTCCAGCGGTTCGCCCACTGCCGAAAGCACTCTACCCAGCACGGCTTCTCCCACCGGAACCTGGGCGATTCTGCGCGTTCGTTTGACAATATCTCCCTCTTTGATATGAATGTCTTCACCCATGATGGCGACACCCACGTTATCTTCTTCGAGGTTCAGCACAAGACCGAGGATGCCGCCCGGAAACTCTACGAGTTCCAATGCCATGACTTCCTCCAGGCCGTATACCCTGGCGATACCGTCACCCACCGACAAGACCGTCCCGGTTTCACTTAACTCAACTTTCTTGTCGTAATCCGTAATTTGCTCTTTAATGATCTGACTTATTTCTTCAGCTCTTAATTCCATTATATGCTCTCACCCCTTTTTAAAGATTCTCTCATATTGAGTAATTGTGATTTGATACTACCGTCCAGAACCAGATCTCCTATTCTTGAAACAATCCCCCCGATAAGGCTGGGGTCCTGTTCCACTTCCAGGATAATATCTTTACCTGTCCTTTTCGACAGAGTTGTACGGATCTTTTCAACGGTCTCAGATGAAAGCTCTGAAGCCGAGACCAAACTGGCCCGTAAAACACCTTTAAGTTCGTCCGCCAGTTTCTGATAAAAATCGTTGATATCACTTAAAAAATCGAAACGACCTTTATCAAACATCAACAGCAGAAAAGACGCTACAATTTTGGAGATATCCACTTTACCAATAACTGTCTCTAAAACTTTTTTACGACCCGAGGCACCATAAAGAGGATTGCAGATCGCCTGCTCAAGCTCTTTTTCTCTGGACATCAATTTTGCAAATCCATCAAGTTCCTTCCCGTAAGTTTCAGCTTGGCCGTCCTCTTTGCCGATAATCAAAAGTGCCTTGGCATATCGCCGTGCTATGGTTAAATTTTTCACTATGCCACCACCTTATCTAAATATTCATCCACTAGCTCTTCCTGGTCTTTGGCCGTAATTTTACTTTTAATGATCTCTTCTGATTTTTGCAGAGCCTTTTCCAGTATCTCTTGCTGAAGCTCTAATTTGGCCTGTTTGAACTCATGCGCTATGTTTCGACGGGCTTGCTCTTCTAATTTCTCAGCTGCTTGTTTCGCTTCATCGATGATTCTCGCTTTGGCCTCATTTCCCTGCCGGATATAATCTTCGATGAGCTTTTCGGCTTCCTGTTCCAAGCCGGCAAATTTTTGGGTGTATTCCGCCAGCTGTTTCTCGGCCGCTTTTTTCCTTTCTTCAAGTTCGCTGAGTTGTTCTTTGATCCCGCTAATTCTGGAATTAAGAGCCTGAGATAACGGCTTCCGTAAAAGAAGAAAAAGACCGATGGCCAAAACTCCAAAATTCATAACCTTATAGGTATCCGTAGCCAGCCATCCTGCTGACTTGGTCTCGCCTTCCGACGAGGCCACAGACACTCCGATAAAGCAGAAGAAAAGCATCGTCATTATAACCATCATGATCGACCCTTTTTTAAAAATCAGTCGCTTCAGGTTATTTTTAGGCCATGTGTTACAATTCAGGTTCATTAAACAGCCCTCCCCAAAATTTTTTCACTTATGGCATTTGCAAAAGTATCTATCTCCTTACGTAGAGATACTCGAACGTTCTCGGCATCCTTTGCGATCTTTTCGCGAACTTCCGCAAGATTTGCCTGCGCTTTTTTATTAATTTGCTCTACAATCTTTTTTTCTTCCTCGGCCCCTTCTTTTAACAAGACTTCTTTTTCACTTAATCCTCTGGCTCTGGCATCTTTAATGCCTAAAAGAAACGCCTCGTCTTTTTCCACTGTGTCTTCATCCAGTTTTTCGATATTTTGCTCAAGACTTGTAATTTTTTCCTTTCTCTGAATGAGCATATTTCGGATCGGCCGGTATAGAATGGTGTTTAGTAGCCATATGATAATGAGAAAATTGGCGATTTGTACAAATAGGGAAATATCTGGCATGACCGATATTGCCGCGCCGAAAGCAACCCCTGCAAACGACACTGAGGATAGTGCTAAAAACAGAATGAAAACGATATGCTTTTTCAGGTTTAAACCGGAAATTTTCATATAAAGATCCTCCATTGCTGAAACCTGCAATTCAATTTTATCAAATTAATTTTTTAAACAGAATTCTTTCCACTTATGTTTTTAACTCGGCGGTCTATAACATCAGCCTTAAATGTTGTCAAAGGTTTTTTTTAATTTTCGCCCGGCTTACGAGGTGAAAAAAGTTTTTCGTGTAATCTTTTCCTGTTAGAATAAAATTGTTCATACGATCATGGTACAATTTCCATTAAATATGACTCCGGATTCAAACAAAACCGCCGGAGCCTGAATATCTCCTTCAATATGGCCCGGCGGATAAACCTCAATTCTTTTTCGGGCATTGATCTTACCGTTTACCCTGCCCATTATGATGGCAACATTAACCCTTATCTCCCCATTGACGACAGCCTTCTCCCCGATGATCACCGTGCCGTTGGTACTACAAATTTCACCATTAACATTCCCCTCCAACCGGATAATATTCTTAAACTCGATTGTCCCTTCGATGGTGGTGCCGGGTCCAAGCAACATGGTTATAGCGTCAGATTTCTTTGTTTTTATCATACCCTCTCCCGAGTTATAAAATAACAGAATAGAACTTAAGGACTTCACCTCAATTGGAATAATGGAGGAATGCGATGCATCTTGTGGCTATTCATATAGGAAGCGCCTCATGCTTATGTTCAACAGCAAACCGACACTAATCATTGTCGTTATGACCGATGAACCGCCATAACTGATAAACGGCAGCGTCACACCGACGATGGGCATCAGGCCCATTGTCATGCCGATATTGATAAAAGCCTGCCAGAAAATCATCGCTGTAACCCCGACAGCAATAATGGTACCAAAGGGCTCTCGGCACCGATACGCAATGTTCAACCCCCAGATGATAAAAACCAAAAACAGACACAGAAGCAACAACGCACCGATAAATCCCCACTCCTCGGCCAAAACCGAAAAAATAAAATCCGTGTGTTGCTCAGGCAAAAAGGCGAGTGCGTTTTGAGTCCCTTTTAAAAATCCCTTACCGGAAATCAGACCTGAACCAATGGCAATTTTGGATTGAATAATATGATAACCGGCACCTAAAGGGTCACGTTCCGGATTTAAAAAGGTTAATATCCGTCTCTTTTGATATCCTTTCAAAAAAAACCAAACCAAAGGAACTGTTATCGTAAATGATGTGATGAGACATAACATCGAACGTCTTTCAATTTTTACAAAAACAGTTATTGACCCGGCAATTAAAAGCACCATCATGCCCGTACCTAAATCCGGTTGTTTAACGATTAAAATAAAAGGAATTACCGTCAATATAAAGGGAGTAAAAAGTTCACGTAAAGTTAATCCTCCGATATTGGCTAGTCTTGAATAGTATCTTGCCAGAGTGATGATTACAGCTACTTTAGCAAGCTCTGAAGGTTGAATGGAAACAGGCCCTAATATAATCCAGCGCCGTGCCCCTGCGACATATTTGCCGAACAACAATACATATATTAAAAGGAACATGCATATTGCATAGATAAAAGGCGTCCATCGATCCAATGATTTATAATTAATGAAAAGAGAGAAAACCATTGCGGTCATTCCGATGCAATACCAGATCAGTTGTTTTAAATAGAGCACTTTTTGCGGGGCTGCTGTTGATGATGTTACTGCGCTATAGAGTGTTATCAACCCTAAGAATGCAAGGAAAAAGGTCAGTCCGAGTAAGCCCCAATCAAAGTATTTTACAAATCTGCGATCGATCATCGCAAACACGCTCCATTGTATTCGCAATCTACGGCTGAAAGCCGCAAGATTAGAACGGGATAAATATTATGATGCCTTTATTGATCTTGGTGCATTGAGACGTCTTGCGTATCATTCGTTGTTGGCAACTTTCAGCGCTTTGGAATCTGTGTTTTCAGACCACCCCAAATATGTTTTGATGATTTCTCTTGCAATCGGTCCCGCCGCGCTTGACCCATGGCCACCATGCTCTACAATTACAGAAACTGCTATTTGAGGATCAGCAGATGGCGCATACGCAACAAACCATGCATGCGATTTAAACCGGTCTGACAATTCTTTTCCAGTCGGATTGCGTTCATTGCTGCGCCCCACCACCTGTGCAGTCCCTGTCTTTCCACTGATATCGAGGCCCTCGACATGGGCAATCCATGCCGTTCCTTTTGGATTGTTAACAACATCCCACAGGCCTTTTTTTATAATTTGAAGTGTTTTCTTGCTAACAGGCAGCTTGCCGGATAACTGTCTTTTGCTTTCAACAATGACCGAACCTTCCGGTGAATGGACGGACTTAAGTACCAAGGGCTTTAACATCTTTCCCCCATTTCCCACCGCTGATGTTAAAACAAGCATCTGCAAGGGCGTTGCAAGATCATAGCCTTGTCCAATCGCCACTGAAAGGGTTTCTCCTCCCTGCCATGCTATGCCGGTTCGACGCTTTTTCCATTCCGCCGTCGGAATGAGCCCTGCTCCTTCGTGATCCAGGTCTATCCCGGTAGGCGATCCCAGACCACAAGCTACAGCGTACATGGATAAACGATCTATACCCAGTTTTTGGCCCACTTGATAGAAAAAGACATCACAGGATTCGGCCAATGCTTTTACCACATTGACGGTGTCGTGTCCCTCGTGTTTCCAGCACCTGTAAACACGATTTCCATATTTATAATAACCAGGGCAGTAAAAGGTCGTGTTTTTATTAATGACCCCCTCCTCGAGGGCCGCTATTGCAGTAATAATTTTAAAGGTAGACGCCGGAGGATACTCACCCTGAATCGCTTTGTTTTCCAACGGCCTTAACGGGTTGGAAATAAGATCGTCCCACTGTTCATGCGACATACCATCAACAAAGATATTTTGGTCAAATGAAGGAGCGCTTGCCAGGGCAAGGATTTGGCCTGTTTGAGGATCCATAGCCGCCACGGCACCGGCTTTACCTTCTAAAAGCGCTTCGGCCTTTTTCTGTACGCTCAGGTCGATTGTCAAGTAAATGTTTTCCCCTGGCTGGGCATCGACGGTTTTTAAAATTCTAACCACCTGTCCCATGACATTGACTTCCACCTGACGCCCCCCTCGTTTTCCCTGTAGGAAAGGCTCAAATATTTTTTCAACACCAAACTTCCCGATATAATCGCCAACCTTGTATCCCGGATATTCTCCCGAATTAAGT
Source organism: Desulfobacterales bacterium (assembly GCA_041548585.1). Lineage (GTDB taxonomy): Bacteria > Desulfobacterota > Desulfobacteria > Desulfobacterales > UBA11574 > UBA11574. Next base: position 15,493 of record JBFESJ010000005.1, read on the forward strand.
TCATCAGTGTTTATTTCGCCCAAATACCCGATCAGATGGGAAGCAGTTTGCCGCTCTAAATAGTGTCTGCGAGGTTTTACATCGACAACAACCCCTGGAAGATCGAATTTACGCACCTCGATGGCAGCCAAGGCATCTCGCCCGATATCCTTTCTCAAAAGTATCGGTTTATAGGATGAACCCGTTTTGTCGCTGTCAATCTTTGACATAAGCTCAGATTCAGGGACGTTGACGTATTTTGACAATTTTTTGACGGTATGCTCAACCGGTTTGGCATCTTTTAATACAATGTTAAGATCAAACGCCGGCCGATTATCAACCAGCAATATTCCATTACGATCAAAAATCATCCCTCTGGATGGATCTGTGCTTTGCAGCCGAATACAGTTGTTTTCCGATAGTCGCCTTAACTCCTCACCATGAATCACCTGAAGGTAAAACAAACGAATAAAAAGTAAACAAAAGGCGCCTGCAATGCAAAACGTTATTCTTGCCAATCGTTGTTTATACCAATCCTGATCTGCAGTTTTAAGATATTTAGTCAAAGCGTTCCTCGAAGAAAAAAATTCTTCTATTTAACTTTCCCTTAGGTTTTCTTAACAAATATTTCTTTATACCATCGATCCCATCTTCGATGTGAATAGTTAAAAAACAAGAGAAAAAACGGACCGGTGAATATGGCCCATAAAACCTGTACGATAATCGTGCTCACCACTGCTTCAGAGAGCCGTGAACCCGCTTCAAACATGGCACTGGTTCCAACGAAGATGAAGTTTTCAATCAATACCCCTCCAGCAACAACAAATGGCAAAAGCAGGCTGTCACCGACATGCAGAAAGGTAATTGCCCAGCGCACCCCAACAAACAACCAGATATAGGCTGTTAAATAGAGACCAAAAGGCCCTCCGGAAATGTTATCCATCAAAAAGCCAAAAATTAGGACAATCACGATGCTTTCACGGACTGGACGGAATATACTCAAATAAATGATAAAGGGGGTCAAAAGATCATAAAATCTATCGAATAAGGGGATATAGGGCATGACTGTCGTCTGAAATACGACCAGACAAAGGCATATAATAATATGTAGGCAATACGTCATTGCGCAGGCTCAAATTTTTTCTTTTTAGGGTTCAATACCACCAGAACCTCTTCAAGTTTCTCAAAATCAACATAAGGTGTAACGGTCACTTCCTGAAAAATCCCGGACTCGGGCCTGATAACGTCCGAGACATACCCTACAGCAAGCCCCTTTGGGAAAACACCATCCAACCCGGATGACACTACGGTATCACCTACTGAAATATCATGTTTACGCAAAACATATTTAAAAAGGCATTGTCCTGCTGTACCTCCCTTGATGATACCCCGCGCTCTGTCGCCCTGTACCAAAGCATCGACTGCACTGTTATGGTCGATAATGAGCAGAACTTTTGAATAATGGGACGACACATCTGTAACCTGTCCTGCAATTCCTTTGGGAATCACCACGGCCATCCCTTTTTCGACACCGTCATCTTTGCCTTTATCGATAAGAATCGTTTTAAACCAGGGGGAAGGATCCTTGCCGATAACTTCGGCTGAAAGGACGCGGTCGGTGATGGTCTTCTGAAAATTCAGCAAACTGCGGAGGCGGGAATTGGAAAGCTTAAGTTCATTAAGCTGGATGTTTTCTCCAAAAGCCCTGCTTAACGCTTTTTCGAAATTATCATTCTCTTTCGCAACATTAACCAGAAAGAAATAATGGCGCCAGATATCTCTTACAAAACGGATGGAAGCGCTGGAAGCCTTCTGGAAAGGCGCCATTAAAGAAATAGCAATCCGTCCTGGATTATAATAAGAGATATAGCGCCGATTGAAAACAGAAAGGAGTATGATATTGACTGCAACCAAAACGATCACGCCAACAACCATTACCATCTTTTTTGAAAACATGAAACTATGGGATTACAACTTGCTTGAGGATTTCAATGCTATCGAGAGCTGCACCAGAGCCGAGCGCCACTGTTAGTAATGGATCCTCGGTTATCGTTATGGGAAGACTGGTTTCCTCCCTGAGAAGCTTATCCAAATTTTTTAATAGTGCGCCACCCCCTGTTAATACAATTCCTCTGTCGACGATGTCGGCAGCCAATTCAGGTGGTGTTTGTTCCAATGCTATTTTAACGGTCTCTACTATGGCATCTATCTGTTCTGAAATCGCTACCCGAATTTCTTCTGAATCGATGGCTAAAATCTTGGGTATTCCTGATGCAAGGTCCCTGCCTTTGACTTCTATTGTTTCGAGATCCTGAGGCTCCGGATATGCATTTCCGATGGTCGTTTTGATGATTTCAGCTGTCCGCTCACCGATCAACAGATTGTATTTTCGTTTGATGTACTGAATAATGGCAGCATCCATTTTATTGCCGGCCACCCGAATGGACCGGCTGTAAACGATTCCCGCAAGAGATATTACCGCAACCTCAGTGGTGCCACCGCCGATATCGACAACCATATTGCATATCGGTTCAGTAATGGGAAGGCCGGACCCGATGGCCGCCGCCATCGGCTCTTCAATCAGAAACACTTCACGCGATCCTGCTGACTCAGCCGATTCTTTGACTGCACGTTTTTCAACCTGTGTAATTCCTGACGGAACGGCGATCACAATTCTTGGCCGAACAAAGGTTCTCCGGTTATGGACCTTGTGGATAAAATGACGAAGCATCGCCTCTGTAACTTCAAAATCAGCGATAACCCCGTCCCGCATGGGCCGAATCGCTACAATATGGCCGGGAGTTCTGCCCAACATATTCTTGGCTTCAAGCCCAACCGCCAGAACACGATTTTTCATGCGATCATCCGTTCGGACCGCAACAACCGAAGGCTCATTCAGTACAATACCTTTGCCTTTAACATAAACGAGGGTATTTGCTGTACCCAGATCAATCGCAAGATCAGTTGAAAAAACACCCAATATTTTATCTAAAAATAGAGCCATAACACCTCATTCTCACCCGTTAATTTTTGTACATCTGTTTTGTTTTAATACCGACTTTACGCAATTTGAAATGAGCCATTGTGATAAATTGGATCAAAATACCAAAGTCATTCTATAATGACAAGAAAATTATCAAGATGTCCAGCTTTTCAATGGGGACGACTGATAATGGGAAACGCTATCATATTGGTTTTAAGCAAGATTTATGCCAACAAACCTTTCAATGATCCGCCAATGGCAAAATTTTCCATGACCGCATCATGCAATTTCGGTCTGAAGGCTTTTATCCGGTTATTATCCCGGGATGGATGAATGCGATTGGTTAACAGAATAACAATAATTCTGCGGTCAAGATCCATCCAGAAAGAGGTACCGGTGAACCCGAGATGTCCCACGCTCGTTTTTGAAAAATACCTGCCGCAGCTCGGGTCGACCGAAGATGGGGTGTCAAAGCCAAGCGTCCGGCCGGCACCCTCCTTTGTACGAAAAAAGAGTTGCGTTAAAGCGCTGTCAAATACACCGTTTGAGGCAGACCCTCCATACACGGTCATAAGTTCGGACAAAAGATAAAATACATCTTCAGCCGTTCCGAAAAGGCCGGCATGACCTTCGATGCCGCCCACCGAATAGGCATTATCGTCATGAACAACACCCTCCAGCAATATACCCCGCCAAGGACATTTTTCTGTAGCGGCAAATTCTGCATGAGGAGGCTCCTTGTCGACCGGCACGAAAACTAAACTTTTAAGGCCCAGGGGGCGATAAATATGTTCCGTAACAAAACGATCCAAAGAGGTTCCGGATACCTGCTCGATCACCCAACACAGCAACATAAACCCGAGGTCACTATAAATAACTTGCCGGCCGGGAGAATTGACCAGGGGTTCTTTGACCAGAAGTTCTCTTAATGCATTTTTTCTTTGCCCGGGTTCTATTTTTTTTATCAAGTTATAATAGGGACGATAATCCGGAAGTCCTGAATTATGATAGAGCAGGTTTTCTACCCGGATCTTTTCTTTGTCGGTGTTTTTAAATAAAGGTAAAATGGACCCCAAATTCTCTTTTAAGGTCAACCTGGATTGTTGGATCAGCTCCATGACTGCAAGGGTAGTGGCCAACGGTTTTGTCAGAGACGCCAGGTCGAAAACCGCTTCCCTGGTCATTTTACGGCCGGAAAATAGATTTGCAAAACCGTATGCTTCAAAAAAAACAATGGTGCGATCCAGCGAAACCAAAAGGACCCCGCCGGGGAACACATTGTTTGTAACGGCATCTTTCATTAAACGTTTAACGCTTTTCATCTTCTCATGGCCATAAACACCTTCCCAATATGACATTTCTCTGGAATCGGACGTCATATCAAGGTTGGACGATTCTTATTTCAACCCAAATTGATTGTAAACAAAAGGGACATCCTCGACTTTCGCTCATTTAGGGTTCAATACTCATGACACCGTAGCAGGTTCGTGAAACAGCAGCTGTTTTTTCTCAGCATCCAGTGTTGCACCCAGACCGATCGGAATTGTCAGATTATGTTCTCCATGGCCGATGTCAAAGCCGGCCAAAATCGGAATATCCGCATCCTCAAATATATTGTTAAAAATTTCGACGATTTCATTTAGAGGCCCACATTCTTTAAAAACCCCGAAAATCAGGCCGGAAATACCGTTGAAACATCCGGCCAATTTCATTTGTGTCAACATTCTGTCGATGCGGTACGGCATCTCTCCCACATCCTCAAGGAGCAGAATCTTTCCCTTAAAATTCGGAGCATAAGACGTTCCGACCAGATGGCACAACGTGGTCAGGTTCCCGCCGGCCACAAGCCCTGAACACACACCCGGCTTGATCACCACGCCGTCTGCAGGGGGCATCTCAAGTGCTGCAGGGGATGTCAACGCCGTCTGCAGCGCTGTCAGGGTCTTTTCAGTGGCAGTTGCCAGGGTGGTCACCACAGGTCCGTGAAAGGTAACCAGACCGCACCGGTCGTGAAGCACAGACAGCAGTACCGAAATGTCGCTGAACCCCAAAAAGATTTTGGGATGCTTTTGAATGGTTTCAAAATCGAGAAACGAAAGAATGCGCAAACTCCCATACCCGCCCCGGGCGCAAGCAATTGCCTGAACAGTTGGATCGGCGAACAGACGATTTACCTGATCCGCCCGCTGGATATCGGTTCCGGCCAAAAAACCATGTTTTTTAAAAATACCTTCATCAAAAACCGTTTGAAACCCCATGGATTCCAGAACCGTTTTTCCTTTCATGAATTTATCCGAATCAAATGGACCGGCCGGCGCAACAATGCCGATGGTGTCGCCCGGCTTCAGGCGCCGGGGCCTGATAGATTTATTGTCCTTGCTTTGCATTGAAATATGGAGCCACAAATTCGGTGGTGTCATAAAAAGTCAGAAAAACGTTCTTTTTACGATCAGTATATCATTCAAACAAAATACCAAATACTAAACACCAAACACTTAATGAAATCTATTTTTTTACGAACGACGCTGATTGAATAAAACGTTCTTTTTATGCAATCGTCAACAATATTTTGACACAGTGTTAAAATATCTTATAAATTATCTCAACATATCGTATCCAACCAAATACTTACCAATTTTCACGCAAGATTCAGGTCATATCTTGACATCGTATATCTGAAGTGTTAATCATCTTCTTATTGTCGGGGCGTGGCGCAGTCTGGAAGCGCACTTGAATGGGGTTCAAGGGGTCGGAGGTTCAAATCCTCTCGCCCCGACCATGAAAATCAGTAGGTTATAGGCTGGCACATTTTTCTTGGCAGGGATTTGTGACAGTTTTGTGACATGTAGGGTTTTTTGAGGCGGTCAATTCATTTAACAGGTTGACCGCTTTTTTTTATGCTCCTGTGTAAGGTGAGCATATCTTAACGTCATAGTCATTGTCTTATGGCCCAATATCTCTTGAATGTCTTTCAATATTCCGCCTCTCATAAGCACCTGGCTTGCAAACGTATGTCTTAAGTCATGGAACCTGAAGTCATGTATTCCTGCATCTTTTAGCGCGGTTTTAAATGATCTTTTTACCTCTTTAATCTACCCTCAGCTATGACTGACACACGCTTTCCAAGCTCGGCCACCGCATCCTTCTTTTTCTTGAAGGACTTTCTAACGCGCTTACCGTTTGGATCGAAATGATCGATCTGGTAGGTTTTGCCTCGTTTTCTGATCGTTGCCATAATAAGCCCCTCGCTTTCTCCCTGCTGGTATACTCACAAGCAGGGAATCAGGGTCATTCCTTTTCGGTTCCGGCTGCCTAGCTTGTGGAATTATTGATTTGTTTTGAATTAATTTATGGGTATTTTATACACCTATTACATAAGCCATAATACAGTATTGACGCGGTTGAGCTTTGGATATATATAATTCTATGAGTATTGCTACATATACTCGCACAAGCCCTTGGAACCAATCCCGCCTTTCCAGGGGCTTTTCAATACTCATGCCTGTTTAAAATCATTTTGACAAAAACATCTTGACATATCACATTGTGGTCATATAAAAGATTCTTTCAATCACTTTCTTGGGAATAAATTGCTTTAACAGCCTGGGTCGTAACCTGATACTTGTACGAGTAGATGTAGCTTCACACCACCCCATACGGCCCAGGCTTTTTAATGCCATATCCAGGACAAGCCCGAAAACCGGTCCTATCTCCCTGTTTAAAAACATGTTGATAAAAAATGTCTTCATCACCTAATTTTAATCGGTCCTGTTGACTTGCCTTTTTTTGTCTGAGATTCTTGAATGTGGATTTGTTCTGCCTGAGTCACCTGTCTGTACATTGCTCATTTCCGAAATTATGGACTGTGTCTTGTTTTTGGAAGATGCGCTGGAAAAACCCTTTTTAAGGCCAACGATTGCACGGTGAACGATTTGGACGTAAGGCTCACCTTTTCGGGATTTCTCATGCTCTGAAATTGCCTGGGCTCCAGGCGTCAGCGTGGGTTGAATCTGTTTACAACCCTTGCTTTACCTTTCCCAAATATTATATAATTCACTATCAAATTTCCCAAATCATAAAACCTTTAATCCACAAAAGACTATAAATGGAATATCAAAGGAAATAGAACCATGTTGGAAATAACAGTTCACGATATAAAAGGAAATTGCCCTGTTCACAAAGTAGGAGATAAAATAATAATCCACAATCCAAAAATAAAGTTAGAAGAAACTGATGCTATATGCATCCATGCGCTCCCAACAATATTACATTATGTTTTAACTTTGGAATATAATTGGTGTCCATTCGAATTGGGTTTAACAAAAGAGGATGACCCAGATAACGCTTATATTCAATGTCTCGATCCTGGGCAACCTTATACCCAGGGCGGAACTGTGATTTTTAGAATAAGAAACATTAAATTTAAATGAATGGTTGCAGGTATCGAAATGAGGTCAACATGGAAAATAATGTTAATGAACTTGGCAGAAATGAAGTCCGTGCGTTCATATTTGAAATAATTAATGAAATGTCCGATACGGAAATGCGACAACTCTTGAAAGATTTGGAGAAATGGCAGAAATCCAAGAGTGAAAAGAGAAAATATCCTCGGAGATCGACTCTCATAGACATAAACTATTCATCAGATCAAAGGCGTATTTTTGAAGATTTCGTTCGAAATATAAGTGCTGGTGGTCTATTTATAGAAACAAACCTGTTATCAGAGATCGGTCAAAAATTAACGATGACTTTTTCTCACCCGAACTCCGGTGAGCCTATCAAGGTTTCAGGAAAAATTGTAAGGGTCGATTCAGGGGGAATCGGTGTGAAGTTCAATAAGCTTTTAAGTGATCTTTAACACATCTTTCCCCAGGCAAATGAATTCTATAATAACTTAAAACTTAGAATAAATGTTATATGGCTTTTTCGTGAGGAAATGAAATGTCAGTCGAAAAGCGTTTCAAAGAAAGATACAAGACGGGGTATACACCTTGGGATATTGGCAAACCAGATTTCAATCTGACTAAAACTGTGGCGAAAAAACCAATAAAGAACTGTAAAGCGCTGGATATTGGTTGTGGAACCGGTGATAATTCCGTATGGCTCGCTCAGAAACACTTCCAAGTAACAGGAACTGATATTTCTGAGATTGCAATAGAAACGGCAAAAGAAAAAGCTTCAAAAAGCGATGTCAAATGTAAATTTCTTGTGGTTGACTTCCTTAGAAACCAAATTGAAGGTGCACCCTTTGGTTTTGTGTTCGATAGAGGCTGTTTTCATTCTTTCGAATCTGATAAAGAACGAAAAAGATTTGCAGAAAATGTTGCTGTCTATTTAGAAAAAAATGGCTTGTGGTTGAGTATCATTGGTAATGCCGATGAGCGGCGTCAAGGATCTGGTCCGCCTCAACGCACAGCAAGTGATATAGTGGCCGCCGTGGAACCTTATTTTGAAATTCTTTCGCTCATCTCAAGTCATTTCGGTTCTAATCGCCCAAATCCACCAAGGTGCTGGGTCTGTTTGATGCAAAAACGAGATTGATAAGATTGATTCATAGTTACTTCTAAATAAATTTCAAAATTGGCTCTTTACATTTTAATTATAATCAACTCAGGAGGTATTGAATGGAACTGGCTGAAATTACAAAAATACTATTGGCTGCTAAAAAAGAGAAATCATTGAGTTTTGCTGATTTGGAAACCGTTGTGGGACATGATGAAGTCTGGATTGCCGCTGTTTTTTACCGGCAGGCCAGCGCTTCTCGGGAAGAAGCGGAAAAAATTGTATCTGCCCTGGGACTTGACCCTGATACGGCCGAAGCTCTTACCGAATGCCCCCTGAAAGGATTAGGTCCTGTAGTCCCCACCGATCCGCTGATCTATCGTTTTTATGAAATTATGCAGGTTTACGGAATGCCTCTTAAGGCAATTATTCACGAAAAATTTGGTGACGGCATCATGAGTGCTATCGATTTTATCTTAGATGTTAAAAAAGAGGAAAATCCTAAGGGAGATCGTGTTGTTGTTACCATGAACGGGAAGTTTTTACCTTACAATAAATGGTAATCACCAGCTATTTACAGTTGCTCGTGACGTGGGGCGCCTTCTATATGGCAGGACTTTAAAGCCTAAAGTTTTTACAGATATCACAATGCCGGCTAAATAGTTTATCGCCCAAATATTGGTACAAGTTTTTGTAAGCCCGAATTTCATGAGATAATTTCAATTTATCATCACTCGAAATCCACAATATTAATCGGTCCGTTTTTATAAATAATTGGATATCTGTTTTGTTTTTGGAACTTTATTTTTGACGCAAAGGGAGCACCCCAAAGGCGAAGATTTTAAACCTGGTGAATGGAAAAATAAAAAAGGCGATATTTTTATGCAGGAAAATAGATATGGTGTTAGTTTATACTTTACTTTGTTGAGCATTTGTCCATTTCTTTTTATTGGCATAGTGTTTGGTGTCCTGTCTGGGTGCTCGGAGAAATCGGAGCAAGCAAAGGCTTCTCATGAAAGTGTGAGTGAGAAAAGAATTATAGCTGAACTACCGAAGATTGGTGAAATTGTTACAACTGAGACTCTTTCAGATGGTGAGGTAAAGAGGCTGGATATCCGGTTAAAACAAGTTACATCAAATATCCATGAGGGTATCACTTTTCCGAATATTATCAATATGAACAACAAAGCATATCCCAAACATACCAAGGGTATACAAACATTTACACACATGAAGCATGCAAAGGAATATGCTGAGAAACATCCGGAACTTTATAAAAACGGTTGCGGATCGTGTCACCACGATAAGAACAATACACCGCTTCACAATCTAAAAGAGGGTGATGATGTACAAAACTGCATCGAATGCCATAAAAAGGCGGGATATATTAAAGGCAAAGAAGCAAAGGGACTGTCAAAGGAAAAAAAGCGTGAATATCATGCCAATGCCATACATGACAACTGCAAAGGATGCCACAAGGATTTCAACAAGAAAATGATGCTGAGATCAAAAGATAAAGGCGCTGCACCAGTTACGTGTAAAACATGTCATGGTGATGAAAGCAAATAACAAGTTCAAGCTTTTTTTCTGCCTTGCAAGGTGAAAATTTATAGCTATAAAATCTTTAAAATTTTGCTTCGAAATCTTCAATCCAAAGCTGCACTATCTGCTATTAAAGCTTAAATATCAAGGGCCTAAAAAATTTGTGATCCATGTAATCGACGATTACTGGTGCTGGGTTTGGAGTTTGGCTCCTGAATAGACTTCAAGTCTGGATGAATGAGCTTTTGATTAAAAAGGCGTAATTTGAAAAAAGATACTTTTTAAAGAGGAAAACGGTCATGCATCTTAAAAAGTCAGACCTGGAGTTTGTCCATAATGCCGATGTAAGTATTTCTTGAATGAAAATCTAATCCGGCGTATACTTCCATTGAGCACCTCCTCTTGTTATAAGGGTTGTTAATTGCCTTAACCACTTATAACAAATCGCATCCTTCTTTGCGATTGGGAGGTGCCTTTTAGATGATTATCAAGGTATCTTAAATTGGCCCACCCCTCCTTTCCATCGACACACCCCACCACCCACACCCGGGGTCTTCTGCTTAGATTTGATAAGTATGTTAGGCATACAGATTGCCCCAACAATTCTGTGCGGTAAAATATGGTAATTTTTTCACAATAATTGTTACATATTTGCCGCATTCCTGTTTTCTTGCAAACTGTTAATTTAGGCTAACCATCTGTAATCCTATTGTTTTCTCATTTTCTTCCTTAATATTTTAAATCTTGCACGATTTTTGCAAAGAATAACAGTAACTTGAATGTTAAAAAGTAAACTAATCCCATCATTCTAACCGGAATTTAGATTTGCAGATCTATGTGATACAGGCGTTGTTTCTAAAACTATTTTCTCCATTTGTATCGGGGGCCTTGGGTGATTTGAACAATTCATCCAAAAAACAAAAATTAAGAAATAAGAAAGGAGGTGCCATATTGTATCATCGAAATAAAAAATTAGGAGCGAAATGGCTTTCCGCAATTCTGATGCTTATCTGTCTGATGTTGCTTGCAGGACAGGATGTCTATGCCCAGAAGTACAAACTCGGCGATATTCCATTACATCCCGAGATTTACAAGAAACATCTGAAGGTCTGGCCTATGGAGATGGCAGAATTTCTGCCGCAAGCCTATGATGCACGAAGTGAAAATATTGTCACCGAGGCCAAAGATCAGGGCCAATGCGGTTCCTGTTGGGCTTTTGCCAGCGTCGGCGCCATGGAATCGCACAAATTGAAGTCTTATGGTTCCAGTTTCGAAGACCTGTCGGAACAACAACAGGTCTCATGCAATACCAGCATGTGGGGTTGCGACGGCGGTAGCTCGAACGCGATCCGCTATTGGGAATTAAGGGGCCCTCTCTACGAATCTTGTTTTCCCTACACTGCATCCGACTCGACATCTTGTATAGAAGCAGGATGCGTACAGCTTGATTATCGCGTGATCGATTGGCATACGGTATCTATCAGTAATTTCAAAAACTCCCTTTATACTTACGGGCCGAGCTACTGGCGATACGATGTTTACAACGATTTCTATACTTACTGGAGTAACGGAAACCCTGGAGAAGTATATGTCAATCAAGCGGGTAGTACCTTCCAGGGAGGACACGCGGTTCTGCTTATCGGCTGGGATGACGCTAAAGGTGCCTATTTGTGTAAAAACAGCTGGGGTGCCACAGGCGGCCCAAACGGTGACGGCACTTTTTGGATCGCTTACTCCGGACACGTTAACGATCTGGGGTTTGGTATGGCGAATTTCAGCCTTACAGCCCTGACATGTTCGTCTAATTCTGAGTGTGACGACGGGGTTTACTGTAACGGAGCGGAAACTTGCGTAGACGGCGAATGCCAGGATGGCACGCCGCCCACCTGTCTTGACGACGGGAAGTTTTGTAACGGTAGTGAGGTCTGTGACGAGAGTACTCAGGGATGCGGCCATAGTGGTAACCCCTGCGGCGAGGGAACCTTCTGTAACGAGGAGTCTGATCAGTGCGAGTCTTTGTGCGGAAATAAAGTGTGTGACGAAGGAGAAGACTGCAATAGCTGCCCAAATGACTGTTTAAGCGGTTCGATAGGGGGCACGGACTGTGATTATTGTTTTAAAAACACGTGCGACGGCATATGCCATCCCACAAAGGACGGCCCGAACTGTCCGGATTGTGTCTTGAGCTGGTGTTGTGGCGACGGCTTGTGCGAGGGAGATGAGGACAGCACCGATTGTGCGGTGGACTGTGGCTCGCCGCCTGTCTGTGGTGACGGCACTTGCGCTGGGGATGAGAACCAATGCAACTGTGAAAGCGACTGTGGTGAACCACCATCAACTGAAGTCAATTATTGTAGCGATGGTGTTGATAATGATTGCGATGGTGATGTCGATTGTGCCGACATAGGGAGCTGCTCAGATGATCCCCTCTGTACTAAATGCTTGCAAAAGGGCTCAGAATGCTCCGAGGACGGTGAGTGTTGCAATAACAAGTGCCGCGGAGGTAAATGCAGGTAATGCTTACCCCGTGCTGTTTATTGTAGTGAGGAAAAATCAAGTTGAGGCAGGGTTTTCGTTAACCCTGCCTTTTTCAATTTAAACTCAGTTTTATTTCGCAGCAACGCCAATGGCCTGGAATGTTGCAAAGACTTTACTAAGAAAGCTTGCTTTATACCTTCGGTAAGCAAAGAGTAGTTTCCCTTAAACAAATAATCATAGACCTTTAATATCTGTTATAAAGATGCACATATCATGTCCATAAATTTCGGATGATATCATTTTTTTCAATAAGGGCAAATCCATTTTTCGGGGGTTTGCCTATTTCATTTTAATGATGTATGGAATTAGTCGGGGTTGGCTTCAGGTTATGTTCATGGTAAGTGATTTGTACTTTTTATGATTTCGGTTATCAACATTCACTTTTCGTAAATTTTAGAATGAAGCACTTAATACGGTTATGAAATCAAAGACGCCTTTATTTTTATTACTTGCTGGATACATATCCAGCTTAGGAGTTTACCTCATTTGGTATTACACAATATGGAATTACTCACAATACGAAAAACATATCACTGATGCTTCCAATATGGAAATTGTTGTCGTTGTAGTTGGTATAACTGCTTTATATCTATTTTTATATTTTTTGATTTTGTCCATTAGATCCTTTCAAACACCTTGGAAATCCTTTTTTCTCGTATCGATCATAACATTGTTGACCTTTTTTTTAATCCCATCTGTCTATTATGCAAGATATCAATTTGTAAGCGCTAAAGAAAAAATACGCACAGAAAAAAAACGTATGAAAGAAATAGACGCCAAATTGAATAATGCAATTGCAATAAATGATGCCGCTAAAAAATACATTGCAGAACTTCAAGCAAAGTTGGAATCTGAACGTAAAGAAAATGATGAATTGAGAAAACAGTTAAACGAAACAATCAGCAAAACGAAATCTTTAGAAGAAGAACACAAAACAAAAGGAGATGTTTTTGTACAAGCGAAATCAAATAAGGATTTTTCGAAGATAAAAATAAATTCAGAGATGGGTAACACCGATTCAGATACAAAAAATCAGGAGATCATTTTTAAGGTCCAGATTGTTTCTTCAAGCACTCGTCTTGCAAAAAATTCCTCACAATTTAACGGGCTAAAAAATGTATGGGAATATAAAGACAGCGGCCTATACAAATATACTGTAGGAAACCAAAAAGATTTAAAATCAGCATCTGCGTTACAGTCGGAATTTCGAAGGAAGGGTTTCAGCGGCGCTTTTGTGGTTACTTTCAAAAATGGAAAAAGAATACCCGTTAGAGAAGCGCTGAGGCTTTTGAATTAAATAATATACGAATACGTTATCATGGGACGGACTTGGTAATGGGGTATTTTATGATATCACAATACCTCCTGAGAAGTTTATCGCCCAAATATTAGTAAGTATGGAAAAAATTTTCATAAAATTAGGAGAGTTGTTTTCAAGCGCAGCACAGTTATTCGACACGCTTTTTATATAATCGTTTGAATTTACTCCAATTACTAATTTTAGCGAATTTTTGGCCTTTATTTTGCATTAACATTTAGACAAATACCTTTTATTGCCACCTGACTTCAAGATCAGAATAGAAACCATATGATAGTTAAATAATACACGGGAGTTTGAGGTGGCTTAAAATAGGCTTCTCGGATGTGCGTATATCTTTTCTGCTTGTCCTTTCAATCTTAGTTTAGGATGGCGCAACAGCGAAAAAAACGGCATCTGGGGAAGCCCTCAAGGGGAGTGGTTCAAAAAGAGCTACCCTCAATTTTATTTAGTTTTGAAACAAAATTTATTTGGGTAGATAATTTTTCTAAGTCAACATAAGCAGGGACTCCCATTATGGTTTCCAGGTTAATCATAACCGTCATTTTTTCCTGTTTTTGGGTACTCCCCCTCCACGCCGCAGGTACTTATTACGTCGACAGCGACGAAGGAGGAGTATATTTGCAAACCGATGACCACGGTGGTTGGTATATTGATAAGGCTGATCTTAAAAGATTTAGAGTAGGTGAAACCGGAACCTACCAGGAAGGATCTGATAGATATGGAACTTATATATTAATCCATAAGCGCCGAAAATTTTATATCGATTTAGATGCAAAAGAGAAGCTTGATATGGAGATTGAGGCATTTAATCGGAAGCAGGTAAGGACGGCTAACAATCTTGAAACGAAAGTCGTTATAAAAGGCAATCATGTGCTGGTTCCGGTTACTTTGGGTTACGGCTCTCGTGAAACAGACGTCATGCTCCTTCTGGATACTGGCGCTTCTATCATAACATTGCACCAGCAAGTAGCCGAACAATTAGATATCAACAAAACCCAAAGCGTCATGCTGACGTTGGCGGGTGGACAAAAGATAGAATCAGCTGTTGCAAAATTAAGTTACGTGCAAGTTGGACCGGTTAGTAAAAAAAATATTTATGCAGGTTTTATTGAGTATAAGGGCTCTGAAAATGGATTCCAGGGACTTCTCGGTATGAATTTTCTAAAGGGAGTTGAGTATCAGTTAGATTTCAAAAAACAGGTAATTAAATGGAAAAAGAACTAATATCGTATCCCATATTACTGCGGAACACTTCTTCGTGGAGGACCATTCCTTTTATCTATCAATGAACAAGGATATCAGACAAAGTTGTTAAAACTCGCATCTCACCGTTCAAGACAAATGATAACTTCAGGTGGACTAAAACCGCTTGTAGATGGTGGTAGGGATGGTAACAGTCTGTTTGCATATTATTTTCTGATCAGAGAATTCAACCCATCAAATGAAGAGAAGCAGCCTTATGATGATCTGAGATAACCCGGTTTTGATCTTTCGGACAATGCCTGATTAGATTCAATCTTATACTCGGAAGAGTACTGGATATCTGCCGATGACATGCATATTACACCCTAAATATCATGTTCTATTTTGTTTATCCACCTTACGTTACCGGAGGATTCAATGTACCCCCCAAAACCAACCTATGAAGAATTGGCACAAAGGGTCAAGGAATTAGAAAAAAAATCTCTTGAGCACAAGTATGTTGAAAAAACGCTGAAATCTGAAAGGGACAAATTAAAGACGCTTATAGACGGATTGACAAGTGCTGATATCGGTGTTGATATTGTCAGTACCGATTATGAGATTATTCAACAAAATCAGACTTTGATTGATCGATTTGGAGATATCGCCGGTAAAAAGTGTCACAAAGCGTATATGGCCCTTGAAGAACCTTGCGTTTATTGTCCAATGGTTAAGGCCCTGAAGAACAAAAGATTAGAAAAAGCAGAATCGCGGGGTGCAAATGGAAGAGACTACGAAATTATTTCTGCGCCGCTGACGAATCCCGAAGGGACGGTTGATAAGGCGGTTGAGGTTATCTTAGATATAACCGATCGAAAAAAGATCGAGAAAGCACTGCAAAAGAACAAGGCGATACTTAACGCAGTCGTTGACAGTTTACCTTTTGATGTTTTTGCCCTTGATCCGAACAACCGCTATTTTCTGCAAAACTCAATCTGTAAGAAAAATTGGGGTGATTTTATAGGAAAATGCCCGGAGGATCTTTCCCTAAATAATGAAACATTAAATTTGTGGTTGAACAATAACCGTAGAGCCTTTTCCGGAGAAACAGTTGCTGATGAAGTGGAGTACCATAGTTTAGAAGGAAAGAAATACCTTTACCATAACATCATTGCTCCGATCAGAGATGAAGAGAAAATAATTGGTGTTTTGGGAGTATTGGTGGATATTTCAAATCGCAAACAGACAGAGGAGGCGCTCCGGGAGAGCAAGTCGAAGTTAAGTGCAATGTTGGCATCTATTGGTGATCACATGAGCATGATGGATAAAGATTTAAATATTATCTGGGCCAACGAAATGGCTGAGAAAATATTCGGAAACGATATCATTGGAAGAAAATGTTATGAAGTATTTCAAAAAAGAACAGAACCCTGTGAGCCTTACCCTTGTATTACACTTAAGGCATTTCAGGACGGAAAAATTCATGAACATGATACTCAAATGATTGACAAAGATGGAAAAACGATTTTTTTTCACTGTACGGCGAATGTCGCATTAAGAGATAAAGAGGGGAAACCCATTTCAGTACTGGAAATCTCCAGAGACATCACCGAAAACGTTCGGGCCGAGAATGCGCTTCAAAAAGCCAAGGATGAGCTTGAACAACGGGTTGAGGAACGAACTGTTGAACTATTGAAAACCAATGAGCGCCTGAAAGAGAGTGAGGAACGTTTCCGTAAATTGGCAGAAGGATCATTTGAAGCAATTGTATTGCATGAAAAAGGTGTAATTCTTGACGCAAATAACCAATATTATGAAATGTTTGGCTATAATGCAGTGGAATTGGCCGGAAAGGATGCAATTTCATTAACGGCAACTCCTGAATCCGTGAAGAATATTAAGAAACATATTTCTTTAGGTAATTTTGGCCCTTACGAAGTAACGGGAGTAAAAAAAGATGGAACGAAGTTTCCAATGGAAGTTCGTATTAAATTGACCCGCCACAACGGGCACAAAGTGCGCATGGCAGTAATTCGGGATCTCACTGAGCAAAAGCAGGCGGAAAAAACGCTGCGAGAGAGCGAAGCGCGTTTCAGAGACACAGCGGCGATGCTGCCGTCAGTGATTATTGAATATGGACTTGATGGGATTCTTACCTACGTAAATCCACATGGCTATGAAATGGCGGGTTACAATCCTGAAGATTTTGAAAAAGGCTTTCATGTTCTACGGTTGGTTGCCCTGGAAGAGCATGATAAACACTATGAGCGTATTCAGGGGATGATGCAAGGGGAAAAATTGCCTCCAACTGAGTATCGCCTGTTGCGCAAAGATGGTTCAACATTTTGGGGTCTGGTAACATCCAGCCTGATTTATAAAGATGGAGAGGTAGCCGGAGTTCGCACGTATACCATCGATATCAGCGAACGCAAGGAGGCGGAAGAGACGCTTAAGGAACGAACCAGAGAATTGGAAATAAAGACAAAAAGTCTTGAGGAAATGAATACTGCCATGGAAGTTTTATTGAAAAAAAGGGAAGAAGATAAGACAAACATGGAAGATAATGTATTGACAAACGTAAAAGGACTGGTTGAGCCATATATTCGAAAGATCAAAAAGACGAAGTTGAATGATCAGCAGAAAACTTTTTTAAATATTACAGAAGCAAATTTGAATGAAATTGTCTCTCCATTTGTTCGAAAGATGTCCAAAAAATATCTCGACCTGACCCCCCAGGAAATCCGGATAGCGAACCTAATAAAGCATGGTAACTCCAGCAAAAAGATAGCAGAAATTCTGAATTTATCCCCAAGAACAATTGAAACTCACAGAAAGAATATACGAAGGAAGACCGGCCTGGAAGGTAAGAAAGCAAATCTCAGATCTCACCTTTTATCTCTCGATTGAATAAGTATTTAAAATACACATTTTATGCCCATTAATTCAGTCTTGATATTTTTATTAAAAACTGGCTAATCTTGATCTTTACACGAAAGCCGGTTTTCTCAATTGGCGTCCTAATTTCCTGATTTTCTCATCGTAAGGGCTGACGGTAATCATCGCACCCCTGATCTCAAATTGTCATAAAAAAGCAACATGTTCACTCACCATGAGAGCTTGTTTGATAGGATCAACAGGATAGAATGATTGAAATATTAAGATAATTGTTTGAAGCCAACCCAGAGGAATCGACAATCGTATTAAATGGTAAATGTTCAGACTGCGGATGCGAGACAATCATTGAGATAACAACTACATCAGGAGGATTTGGATTGCAGGGAGGCGCTTTATTTAAGCGTTCACCTGACAAGTATACAGCGAAGTGTCCTACCTTTTACCAAGTAAACCCAAAGATAGACGAAATTAAAAGGCCGAACAGTATCAGGCGCGAATCAAATTAGGAGTAAGTAATTGCGTGGTGAAACCGTTTGCGGCGGAAACAATCAGAAAAAATTTACAGAAGGTATTTGATTGATAATCAATTCTTCACTTTTTTCAGATTCAAATTAGTGGTCAAGGAGGATGGGGCAATGGATGTAAAACTTATTAATCCATTTATTAATGCAACTTTGAATGTTCTTGAAACAATGGCATTTATTAAGCCTGAAGCAGGAAAACCTTACCTCAAAAAAGATGATTTTGCTCAGGGAGATGTTTCCGGTGTTATCGGATTTACGGGTGAATCAAATGGAACTGTTTCCCTCACATTTAATAAATTATGCATCCTAAAAATTGTTTCCAACATGTTCGGGGAGGAGATGAAGGAAATAAATAATGAAATTGCAGATGCTGTGGGTGAATTGACCAATATGATATCTGGTCAGGCAAGAAAAGAATTAGAGGAAATAGGTAAAGTGTTTCATGGTGCCATTCCTTCAGTAATTACCGGCAAAAACCATAAGCTAGTGCCAATGGCCAAAGGTCATAAAATTGCTGTTCCTTTCAAAACCGATTCCGGAAGTTTTACAATTGAGGTGGCTTTAGAAGGATAAATATATCGCTCCAACCTCAGGTTTTTGATCCTCAGAATAATCTTAGTTGGCTCTGTTGACCGGCCTTTTTTTTGTCTGAGATTTTTGAACGTGACGTTGTTTTGCCTGGGTCGATTGTCTGTGTTTTGTTTGTTTCCGAAATTATGGACTGTGTCTTGTTTTTGGAAGATGTTATTGGAAAGCCCTTATCAAGTTCAAGGATTGCACGGTGAACGATTTGGACGTAAGGCTCACCTGTTCGGGATTTCTCATGCTTTAAAATTGGCAATATCTAATTTTCAAAAGGCAATTAGAACAGATAGTTGCGAATGATAAAGACATGTAAGCTTTAATCTCAATTGATCGCAAACAAAATGGTTTTTATAATTTTTTCCCCATTTCTTTACCCTCCGGGAAAGAAAATAACCAAGATAGAGTCTGGCACTTTTTCCTTAAATTAGCAAACAAACACTTGACATACTACTTTGTGGCACTATTTTGTTGCATAAGACTTAAAGTTATTTTAGATATTCGAAATTCGACTTCTTTAACTTACGCGGTTTATTCCCAATTCGGAGCGTATTTTTAATTTAAAATTAAAAAATATCAAAGTATAGGAGGTGCAACCATGAGAAATCAAAAGAGTTTGGTATTAATTGTTGCGACCATTATGCTTTTTTCATTTGCTGCAGTTCCCCCGGCCAATGCGTTCGTAGGTATGGCAGCTCTCGGAGCAATCCTTGCAGCTACTTTTGCGTCGGCAGTTCTTTTAAATGAAACTGTCGTCAAGTCAAACGATGAGTCGATACCGGAGCATTCCGCATCAAAACAGCAAACACAAAATAATCTACAGGCCGTAAACGAACCATAGAATGATTTAAATATCACTTTTGCAGTAATAATGCCCCTACAGTTCAAGCAACTTTAGGGGCTTTTTATTTGCCCGGGCAATTCGGAAACTCAATATGAATGCATCCGTTTACAGTTTCCTTTTGCGCCGGCGCCCCTTCTTTTTCCCCTGACATGTCCGCTGTAACAGGTACCTAAATGAAAGATAACCTAATAATGATTTGAATCCTTGGGAAATATTTTTTGCTTCTAAAACATTTTTTTTATGATATTAAAATTTTATGATATTAAAAAAAGAGCGACCCGGTATCAATAGAGGAGGAGATCAATGAGACACATCACCATTAAATGGCTTGTTTATGCAATGTTTTCTGGCGTCCTGATTGTTGCCTGTTCGGGCACCAAGCTAACCCATACATGGGTGGATGAAGACCACCTTGGAAAACCGGTATCGAACATTCTGGTAATTGGGATAACATACAAAGAAAATGAAAAGGTTCGGCGATCCTTTGAAGGCAGGTTTGTTTCACAGCTAAACGCCGCCGGGATCAAATCCATATCGAGTGGGGATGCCATTTCTATTCCGACAGATCTGGAATTGAAAAAAGAAGAAATATTGAAAGCCGTTCACAAATTTAACAATGATGCGGTAATCATTACCCATTTGATTGGAAAGGAAGAAAAAGATGTCTACACCCGTTTGGATCGAGGATCAAGAGGCTATTACAGCTACTATGGCTGGGCGTATGGCCATGCCCATCGTCCGGGTTATTCCAGCACGAAAACCACCGTGCGCTTGGCAACGAATCTTTACGATGTCA
>JBFESJ010000006.1:0-34387 GCA_041548585.1 Desulfobacterales bacterium
AAAAAGAAGGAGGGACTTGAGATTCAAAGAATCCACAACATGGTAAGTTTTTTTGAAAGCGATGCATGTATCAGCAAACAGCTTGCCGAATATTTTGGAGAACACCTTGAAAAAGAACGCTGCGGGCATTGTTCATTTTGTAAAAACGGGAAAGCGACTTTGCAGCACACGACCGAACTAAAGTCTCTTGCCCATTTTGATTTTAAAACGATTACCGGTGAATTTATGCAAGCTGTCGGCGAGCAGTTTACCGAGGTAAATTTAACGAAGTTTCTTTGTGGTATATATACGCCTGTCTTCTCGAGATTGAAAATAAAGAAACTGCCGTATTTCGGTATTCTTGAAAATTATCCCTTTTTGGAAGTAAGAAACTGGATTAAGGATAATATTTTGCCTGAAAAGCCTATCCCGGGTGAAATACTCACTGCGGATATCCATCAATAACGCTGAAAACAATCCCCAAATACGATATAAAAATCTGCAAGAAATTTTACAATACCCCCGGGTCATTTAGCCTGGACTTACATTGGTTTGTTCTAAAAACTTGCCCCGAGTGCTGATGATGACGTCAGTCATAGGAACGGTTTGGCCGGATATCTCCAGTCCCTTTTTTACGATCATGGGTAAACCCGAACAGCACGGCACCTCCATATAGACCGTGGTAATACTTTTGATGCCTGCAGTTTTGAAAATTTCTGCAAATTTTTCGATATATTCTTCAGCACCATCGAATTTGGGACATCCCATCATCACCACTTTTCCTTTGATAAAATCACGCTGCAGTCTTGAGTAAGCCACCGCAACACAATCTGCCAGCACCAACAGGTCCGCCCCTTTGAGAAACGGCGCTTTGGGTGGGATGAGTCGTATTTGAACCGGCCAGTGAGAGAGAGCAGATTCGCCCTCGGTTGCCCTTGCGGATGGAATTTGGGCTTCCGGATGAGATTCGATCGGGACAAACGTCTGAATCTGGGTGGACGGACATCCGCAGGGACTCTGCTGTTTTTCTTTAGCGAGCTCTTTTTCTTTTTCTGCCAGATGCTCCTCAACCGCTTCCTCATCAAATTCATCGGCTTCACGCTCAATGACCTTTAGCGCGCCGGTAGGACATTCTCCCAAACAGGCCCCGAGCCCGTCACACAGTTTGTCGGCGATGACCTGTGCTTTACCGTCTACAATTTCAAGGGCGCCTTCGGCACAAGAGGGGATACACTGTCCGCATCCGTCGCATAATTCTTCATCGATTTCGATTATTTTTCGTAATGTTTTCATGATTAACCTTTTTATATGATTGGTTTTATGGGTAAAACTAATCCGTCTATCCGAACTCGTTTCCATCCAGAAATGGGCCTTTTCCGCAATCTCTGCGTCAATCTTCGGAATTGCTTGTTCCCGCTCCAGGGCGGGACGCGCAATTCCTTGATTTCCCCCGCTCAAAGTCCGGGATCTCCGACTTGACCTTGGGAAAAATTGCTAATTTCTGCATTGGAAACTTAATTTGTGCCCATAAAACAAATTAATTCAATAACACATTTTTTGCTTCTTCGCGGCCGCTATCGGTTAAAAAAGACGTGTCAATAATACTGGATATTCTGTCTGTATCCATTGGGTTTTCTTTCTGTTTTTCTTCAAGGTTGGTAATGAGATCCGCATCGTACAGCACCTTGAAATTCAGCGTTTCTTCGGATCGAGGATGATGGTGATGTCCGACGATATCACAAACCTCTTCGATCAATTCTTCTTTTGCGCCCAGCTTGATCATGATGGATCTTGCAATTGGCGGCCCTTCCTGCTCCTGGTATTTTGCAGCCGTACTGTTATATTTTTTTTCGGCTTCGTGGATGCCGATGTCATGCAAATATGCCGCTGCCAATATTACCGCCAGATTGCCCCGTTCGTTTTTGCCGATTCTTTCGGCATAACGAGCCACCCGGGTTGCATGGCCGATCCGTTTGAAATCACTTTTAAAATACCGCTTCATTTCGATGGCGATACGGTCTTTTAAAAGGTCTTCCTTTTGAGCCAAAAGCTCCGGTGGCAGATCCCCAATGCACTCTTTTGCATACTGACAGTATGATGCACACCCGAAATCCATTTTGGGATTGGCGAACTTATGCTCGCATTTCGGGCACTTTCGAGTGGTATCGTCCTTGAAAAACTCTACCAAATGGTCGCATTCCGGACATTTTGCCTCAAAAATTGCACCTGGCTTCCAGTACCGGCTGTCCTGTCCCGGGCATTTCATGTTTTTCCTCCTATGAGTAACTTTTTTTGACAGGATTCACAGGACATACTCTAATCATCTTGTGAATCCTGTCGAGAAAAAATTATCCTAAAATTGCCTTAAGGTCCTCATCCGGTGTATTGATCGGCATAATATTGAACTTTTCCACCAGAACATTGAGGATATTCGGTGAAACAAAAGCCGGCAGACTCGGACCCAGCCGGATATCCTTGATCCCAAGATAAAGCAGGCTCAGAAGAATCGCACAGGCTTTTTGTTCATACCATGACAGAATCATGGACAACGGAAGGTCATTCACCCCGCAATCAAAGGCATTGGCCAGGGCCGATGCAATCTGAACGGCAGAATAGGCGTCGTTGCACTGGCCGACATCCAAAAGTCTCGGAATCCCGCCGATATCTCCAAGATCCTTGTCGAAAAAGCGGAATTTGCCGCAGGCAAGGGTCAGAACCACACAATCCTCAGGCACTTTTTCCACAAATTCCGTGTAGTAATTCCGCCCGGGCTTGGCGCCGTCGCATCCGGCCACCAGGAAAAAATGACGGATCGCCTTGTTCTTTACCGCTTCGATCACCGTGCCTGCAACACCCATGACGGCATTTCTGGCAAATCCGACCATTACCGACTTTCCCTGGGTATCTTCCGTAAATCCAGGCAATTCTAAAGCCCTTTCGATGACGGGAGCAAAGTCTTTATCCCCAATATGGGTGACACCGGGCCAGCCCACCAGACCGGTGGTGAAAATATTGTCTTTATATGAATCTTTGGGTTTTTGGATACAGTTTGTGGTCATCAAAATTGCCCCCGGAAACGCATCAAACTCTTTGGCCTGATTCTGCCAGGCAGTACCGTAATGCCCATAAAAGTGATCGTATTTTTTCAGTTCTGGATACCCATGGCAGGGGAGCATCTCACCGTGTGTGTATACGTTTATCCCTTTGCCCTGGCTTTGCTTCAGGATTTCTTCCAGGTCTTTTAGATCGTGTCCGGAAACCAGGATTGCCTTACCTTTTTTAGCACCCAGGGGAACGGATGTCGGGACCGGATGTCCGTATTCCTCCGTATTTGCCGCATCCAGAATCTCCATGGCGATGAGGTTGATTTCACCGCATTTGAAAACAAGGCCAACATAATCGTCAGCACCGAGATCCTTGTTCAACGTAGCAGCCATGGCTTCGTGGATAAAATCAAAAATCCTTTCGTCGGTTTTTCCAAGGATCTTTGCATGATCCGTATAGGCGGCCACGCCCTTGATGCCGTATATCAAGAGCTGTTGGAGAGATAGAATGTCAGGATGAATATCCGGATCGGATTGAACCCCGACGTTTTCTCCCTGGGCCACAAGACCTTCTCGAGTGGCCTCAGGCCTGAAGTCGGCAGGCCCGTCCGGAAAATCGGTCTTTCCACCGGCTGACGAGACTTTTGCCTTGAGTTCATCTCTAAATGTAACGGTTTGATGGATCAGTTCGACAAATCGATCGGGATCGAAATCGACATTGGTCAGCGTGGAAAAAATAGCTTCACAGGTAAAATGATCGATGGCTGAATTCCTGATGCCGACATTGCGACCTTCAACTGCCACCTGAGACAGTCCCTTTACCGCATAAATCAAAAGATCCTGAAGGGCTGCAACCTCCGGTGGTTTTCCGCAGACACCGATTTTTGTGCATCCTTCACCTTTTGCCGTCTGTTCACATTGAAAACAAAACATAATGGGCCTCCTTTTTGTTTATTGAATCTTTTCGTTATTGGTCGTGTAAGAAGTTTTCATATATGGGTCATATTCGATGGGTGCGTTTTTCCCCAACCGTTGATTCGAATATTACATGATACATAAATCCACTGCATTGACTTAAGTCAAAAAAAAGTGATAATTTAAAAAAAAAAGAAAAAATTATGAAAAAGATACTTCACATCATCTCAGAGGCCCCCCTTTTCAACGGTTTGTCTGAGGCGCAGTTGAATGACGTTAGACAGATTGCGGTGGACAAATTTTACGATAAAGGTAAGACGGTTTTTTTAGAAGGAGACGACTGTAACGGATTTTATATTGTTGCAGACGGCAAGGTCAAAATTTATAAAGTTTCATTCGAGGGCAAAGAACATATTCTTCATATCTATGGACCCGGAAATCCATTTGGTGAAGTTCCGGTTTTTGCCGGAAGAAATTTTCCGGCCAACGCCCAGACCCTCCTTAAAAGCCATCTCCTATTTTTTCCGAGGAAGGCGTTCATTGATCTCATCTCCCAAAATCCCTCGCTTTCACTGAATATGTTGGCCGTGCTTTCCATGCGCCTTCGCCAGTTCACCGTCCAGATCGAAAATCTTTCTTTGAAAGAAGTGCCGGGCCGCCTGGCGACATATCTTTTGTATTTGAGTAAAGAACAGGGTGAAACCGATGTTGTTACATTAAACATTTCAAAGGGACAGCTGGCCAGCCTTCTGGGCACAATCCCTGAAACCCTGTCAAGAATTCTGGCGAAAATGAACAAAGAGTATTTGATCGATACCCGCGGCCGGGATATTAAGCTTCTGGATCAGAGCGGACTGGAGATTCTGGCAGAATACGGAAAACTACAGTAAACTGTTTTAAACGGTTTCGTAAAAAGGCTGTATCATTCGATCTTCAGTACAACCTCTCATCATTGCTGAACTTGATGTTTATATGTTTAAAAGATAGACGATCTGGATTTGGTATTTTTTCTTAAGGCACACGAACACGCTCAAACACGCCATATCTTTTAAATTTTATCACCAGTGGTCTCCGTCGTTTTTTGAGAAGTTACTAACGATGCTTTTCAAGAACTTCATTGACCCATCCCAATGCGGCAATCATGTTTGGAAATCCCGTGGTGGTTAAAGACAATAGAACGGCATGGATAATTTCTTCAGAAGTGGCGCCTGCGGCCAGTGCCTTTCGGGTGGAAGACATGACCGCGCCCCTGGAATTGGCGCCGATGGCAATACCGAGCTTAATGAGGTCTTGGTATTTTTCATCCAGGGGACCATTTTCCCGGCATGACTTGCCCAATTGCTGATAGTGCTCCAGTACGTTTGGAAATTTTTTTATAAAATCTTCGTATGTCTTGGGTAAATACATGGTGCCTCCTTTTGGTTAAAAAAACGCGTATCAAATTTTGAAACCATATGGCTCAAGTGACTTACTGATTAAGGAAGAATAACATATTGTAAGCAGAGGTACTATTTTTAATTTTGGACAACAGCACGTTAAGATTCAAGATAAAAGCGCCACTTACAGAACATATCTTCGGGATGTGGGTCCGGAGGTGCAAA
Source organism: Desulfobacterales bacterium (assembly GCA_041548585.1). Lineage (GTDB taxonomy): Bacteria > Desulfobacterota > Desulfobacteria > Desulfobacterales > UBA11574 > UBA11574. The sequence goes on from JBFESJ010000006.1 coordinate 5,540, forward strand.
AAGACACTCGACCCTTATGCGATTATCAACAACCTGGGCGAAACTTAAAAATTCTTTGCGGTGCATTTCTTTGCATACATATTCACCCAGGCCGCGTTTAAGTCTGGCTTCCTGGGTCGGACAGGAGGGAACGGAAATAATCACTTCATTGTCGGATTCCTGAATCTGATATCCCACCAAAATGCACCAGGGAAAAAGCTTCTGGGCCTTGACAAACCCTTTGAGACCTTTTTCCTGAATCTGGAATCGTTCCACCAGATCCTTTGCCGCCATTGCCGATACGCGATCCCAGACCTTTTCGTTGATGTTCTCGGCGGTCTCTAGGTCAAACTGTTCGTCCAAATAGATAAACCAGAAGGCATCAACAACCCGGTAGTGCCACAAAAGAAATTTCAGGTATTTTTTCAACTCCGGAGCCTCCATTTTCTCAAATATTTCCATATTCATCGTGTCACCCCTTTTTGGTTTTCGCGCTTTAGTAAGATTGAAAAAGCCGAAATTTTCTATTTACACAGCGGACCATATGATCGTATCTGCATCATCTTTCAGGTTTAAATGCGGCAGGCCTTCTTCATCGAATTCAATGGTTACGCTGCCTTTGTTTCCCACGAGCTTTAGAACCGGTGCATTGTCCAATACATTCAACGTGGCACGGGGAATACGATCAGAATCGAAGAACGTCATTAACGGTTTTTTGGGATCGGTTGAAATTGAAATACGTTCATTTCCTTTTGGGTCTATAAGTCTCAAAGATTGAACGATGGCTTCCCGTGCGTTCAACCTGGATGTCGTTATTTCATATTCGAGTTTTTTTAAGCGAGAAATAAGGATACCGGCGGCAATAAAAATCGCCAGCGGCAAAACCATGGTCTTCATTTCAACACTCAAACCTTCGTAGTATCCCCCAAGCAGTACGATGAGTAGGACAATCGCAAACGGCTTTTTCCAGTCTTTTTTCTCTTTCATCTATTCGTCCTCCCTGTTTGGAAAAATAACTTTACTCTATTTGATGGGGTGAGTCAATTTAAGACGGGCTGTTGCACGAATGGAAATTTCTTTGAACGATTCTTAGAAGAATAAAATTGAAATATCATTTCTCAAGGGGAAGCAATCTCAGGGTTTCTTTGGAATGGTTTTTAATGGCCTCATCGCTGAACCACCAGTAGACCGTGTCACCGTTCATAAACGCTTTTATCTGATCTTTTGTATGTGGATGGAACAGTCGGCCGCACACACCGCCGGGTATGACGGCCAAAACCTTTTCATCATCTCCCAAATCCACCACCATTCGGAGTGCAGCCGAGGCGGTTACCTTGTACGGATCATTAAAATTATAACGCCCCCGGCAAAGCGTTTCGCCCGATCCCGGAGCGGGATAAGAACCGCCACCCAAAAGCCTTTTCCCAAATCCTTTTTGCCGAATGGGACTTACGAACTCCAGTCGATGAACCTTGCCCCAATGCCAATTTCGGGGATTTTTCCCTAACCTGGAACCGAGTTCTGATTTTGCGTTCAGGGCAGCTTGAAGAAACAACATATCCATTGTTTCGACGACAAGGTCCGTGTTTATATCGTCAAACCAGTGAGAGGATCCCTTGTGCACCATTTCCCCAAGCCGTTCCTGCCAGAAATACCAGTTGTTTAACATGGTTTTTGCCAAATTTTCTCCCATCTCATCCTGAAAAACCAAAAAAGCAAAATTGCGATATATCGCCTGGAATATCGTTGGCGCCGCTTTGTCCGGATTGTCTCGAAAATCCCATGTGGAAAGAATCTTGCCCATATCCTGAGTGTCCGTATTGCCGAGGAGCACCCGTGCCATTTTCGGCGCAATTTCTTTTGCCAATATATTCATGACATCTCTTTGAAATTTCCAGTGGTCGTTTACCGACGTTTTCCCTGATGTTTCAAAAAGCGCTTTGAGTCGCTTGTACCGGTATGAGGCAGCAAAAAGGGATGAGTAATAGTACGGGTAATGCCTATCTACGGTTTTATGATTGCAGGTGCCGATCCAGCCTGTTTCAGGGTTATAGCGTTGCGGTTTTTCATCAAACGGGATATATCTCGCCCAGTTGTCTGTGTCGTCTTTTACAATAAAAGGAACTGTTCCATCCCCGGCAGAACGAACAGGGAACCGTCCTGAGACCAACCATCCCAAGTTTCCCTCTTTGTCTGCGAAAACAAAATTTAGCATGATGATATTGACATAACGCAGTGCGTTTCGAATATCCTCGACCGATTTAGCGACGAGCAACCGGTCCAAGCCGATGGTGGAATCCATTTTCTCAAAAGGCGACCAACGGACGGTGATCACCCTTTGGGTTTCAAGGCCCGGTAAAATATCGGAAATCACGGGCCCTCTTTTGGTCAGCAAAATCCTTAACGTTTCTTTTCGGTATCCCCCAGGAGATGTTTTATCTTTAACGGTGACCGTCTCTTCAATCACCTTAAAAGAAATAGAATGCCTCCCTTCGATATATCGATTCGGGTTTTTCGGATCGAGTGTTTCAACATAAAGGTCTTGCGTGTCGCCATACGCATTGGTAACGCCAAGCGCAATATGTTCATTCCTCCCGATGATGATACCGGGGATGCCGGGTATCGATACACCCACAGCTTTGAAATCCGGGGTTTTAATACAGAAAGGATACCATGGACCCGGCAATATCCGGGTATCAAGATGCGTGTCATTTGCCACGATCGGCTTTCCGCTTTCTGATAATTGAGAGCCAACAGCCCAGTTATTGCTCCCAAATAAAAATTCAGGATCTTTTAAAAACGACATCAGTTTTTCATTTGAAGCCAGATGAATGGGATCAGGCTCATGCCGTATTGGCATGGATTCATGTATTCCAGGAGACGGGTCGTCTGGATTTATATTGAGGGGAAATATCTTTTTGGCGTTTTCTTTACCTAATTTATCTACCAGCATTTGTGCAATGACTTCTGTATTTAAATTTGCAGAAGTGGACCAGCCCATATAGTACATAATGGCAAGGGCGTCTGAAATGCTCCATGCCCGGGGTTGAAGCCCCAACAGTTTGAATTCGAGGGGATGCTCTTTTGAGCGTGTATCAATGAAGGCATTCACTCCGTCGATGTAGCTTTGAATGAATCTTTGGCTCTTCTGGTCGAGTAATCTGGCATGCTTTTTCGCATGACGATAGAAACCGATCGTCCTCATTTTAATATCTGTTTCCATGCCGTTTTCTCCCAACAGTTCAGAGATCTGACCCGTTGCGATACGGCGAGTAAGTTCCATTTGAAACAGCCGGTCCTGAGCGGTAACAAACCCCTGAGCCATAATGGCATCATGCATCTGGTGTGCCTGGATATAGCCCATACCTTTTTCATCTCGCAGGATGGTCACCGGCGCCTTCAACCCGGAAAGGATAATACGCCCTTCCTTTTGGTAGGTGTTGATGCAAGAAATGGACGAAAAGGCCAAAGCAAAGATGATCGATATTAATGAAATCACTCGATGCGAGGGTTTCATAGATGCATCCGTTGTTTTTCAGAAGTTTAAAAATGTAGGCACAAGATCATAATTGGTGGCAACAGAGACCAACTGAGCAATATCAAGAGTGTGGCTAGAACCATCTATTATGACCTGAATCTTCATCCCATTGCTATTTCCGTCGTTTGTATTCGTCTTTAAAGCCATTGTATATCAACGACTTGGCACATCTTATATTCGGCAGTCAAATTTCAGGAACGATTTAAAGAGATACACCATAAAATGTTGCCGACAGTAAGAATGGACCACCCCATGATGGCATGCTCAATGGAAGAAAATCCGCTATCGATGTAACTTTGTATCTTGTTGTGGCCCTCTTGGAAAACAAAGCGCGAAATAGGGTTTCATCTGCTCATATTTTACATTCTAGAGAGTGCTTCGGCTTCTTTAAGCAATTCGTCAATCGTTTGCTCGAGCCGCTCGATTTCTTTTTTCTGTGATTCGATATCCTCAGGTGGTGTGGACTGGATGTCTGCCAATTCCTTTTCCAGAATTTCCATTTTGGCTTGTATTTGCAAAAGCGCCTGTTCCTGTTGTTGGTTTTGGGCGTTTTTATTTTGAATCTGCTTTTTCAGTCCGGTCATATCTTTTTCCAGGGCAGATAACTTTTGGTTCAGACCATCTTTTTCCGTCTGTTTTTGGGCGACCTTTTTCTCCAATTGTTCGGACACTTGTTTCTCACGGGCTTGCTGAGCTTTCAATTCATCCAACCGCTTTTGACGTTCATCCAAGCGGTTTTCGTAGGCTTTTGGATTATAGCTGAACAGACCGCCACGTCTCGGATCATCGGTGGTCTTGCAATTGATCAGCAAACAAAAACTTACTGTCAGCAACGTAAGGCAGGCTATTTTTGTCACGAATCTCCTCCAATATTAAAAAGCGGAATAAAAGCATCGACGCTTAACGACCGCATCGACAGGCCGAAAAGACCCGGAAAAATCAGACGGTCATTCGCTGAGACATGGACGCCAGGGCTTCTGTCTGGATTTTCAACTCCGCAATATAACCGTTGAGCTCTTCGATCTTGCCTTCAAATTTTTTTGCATACACTTCGTTTTTTTTGGCTTTGGTTTCAGCCAGGACCTTTTCCTGATTCTCCAGCTCGAATCGAGCCCGTTTCAGGGTTTCTCTGGCCTCTGCCAGTTTGATGTCAATTTTTTCCTTTTCTTTGTCCATGGCCGACTTTTCAGCTTTCTTTTCAAGATAGGCGGCTTTCAATGAAGCCGTTTCAGCATCCAGCGTTTTTATATCTTTGGCCAATTTCTCGTTGTATTTCATGGTGTCCCGGTTGATTTTTTCAGCGCTGGCGATGCAGGCATCCAGCCAGTCCTCTTCGTGAGCGTATTTCTCTTTTTCGTCGGCAACGTGGGTGCCGTATGCGTAACCGGCAACACCTCCGGCGATGGCGCCGATGGCCGCGCCGGCAATCGCACCTTTTGTGTCGCCGGTTATCGCACCGAAAATACCCCCCAGCAGCGCCCCGGCAGCAGCACCCACCGCCGCGCCTTCGGTTTGGGTTTGTTGTCTGTCGCTTTTTGTGGTCGCACAACTTGTCAGGCCGGACACACTCAAGGTCACAACCATCAGGGCTACGATCCATCTTTTCATCTTGATTCTCCTTCCGGATGTACGTTTTTCAGTAATCATCGAATATGACTTAAAGCGGTTGTATGTTTAAATACCGGCAAAATCACGACGCCATTTTTCCTTATCCGCCTTTTTTCCCTCAAGATAGGCGAACATGTGGTCTTTGACGGTTTTTAAAACATTTAATTGTTCCGTGGCGCTTCGCTCTAAAAGAAATTGGCGGTATTTCCGAACGCCTGCATCGATGGCCCTGCGGTCGATCTTTTCAAACTGACGGAACGCATCCGAGTAGGTTTCAAGGGCCTGATCGATGTTTTCACCCAATTCTGAAAGGAGATGGTGATACTTTTCGACCATTTCTTTCCGCCCGGCGTTTTCGGCAATCGTTTTGAGTCGTTCTATCGTCGGGAGCTTTCGAAGCTCTCGATATATGAAAAACCCCCGCTCTGCAGCGATCTTGATCCAGGCATAGGCCGAGTCTTCTTCCGCTTTTTTGAGAACCAGTGCGTTTTCATCCAAAGAGGCTTTCAACAAAGCGGTGTCGAAATGGGTGAAAAAGGCCACCGGCGAGTCCGCGCCCGGTCCTTCAAAATGAAGCGATACTCCCTTTGACCCGTAGTACTCGACAAAATTACCATCCGAGTCGACGACGGTTTTCGATGGCTCGCCCAATTCAAACCATTCCCTTAACTGTTTTTTTGAGTATTTTTCAATGGAATAGATATTTATGGTTTCAATCACCCGGGTATTTCGGTTGAACGTCAACGAAAGGCGACTGGCTTCATGGTCTTCGGGAGAATAATCGTAACGGACGCCTTTAATGATTTCTTTTATGGGTTTTCCCAATACCCGATCCGCATCCTTTTTGGTTGACACACCAGGCGTTAAATCCATGTAGGTGTCTGCGTAGACATTTGAAACAAAAAACACCGTAAAAAATAGGATAGATATTCTTTTCATCATAGGCATTTTTTACCTCTTATCTATAAATAGAGAAATAGGTAGGGCCAGTTCTCTCAGAGCCTCTTGGTTCAGTAATAGCGGAAACTCCTTTTGTCCAAGGGTTTGTTGGGTTTTCCCTTGGCCGAAAGTTCATCATATTGTTCACCCGTGATCATGCCGTGGTGCTCGCCAGGATAGGTGTAATATTTAGAATCGTCCTTGCGTCCCTTGGCCACCGCAGCCGTGCGCCCGGCCCACCATGTTCCGGAAAATTGAATGGGCTTGGGATTCTTCATTTGTTCATAGCTCCAGTCGGACATAGTGTACTTTGCGTCCAGACGGAAAGTGCCCGATGCGTCCGGCGGTTTATTTAATCTCAAGGGACCGCCCGGATCAAGGTACCCGCTGACTGTCATGACGGCATCCGTTAAACTGGCGCTAACGCCGTTCAATTTTTCCTTAGTTATGGTACAATAAACCTTAAGATCGTTGAAATTCAGGACCCCTTTCAGTGGTGACTGGGCCGATTGACTTCCTTTGCAGAACATTTCAGCCTCCAGTGTTCCAGCGTTGGTCGACACCTTAAAAAATCTATCCTTTGTATGGGGTTTATCCTTGGATTGATAATGGACATATCTATTGACCTTGAACCGCAGCTCCCCTTTTGGATCGTATGTGTCCCAACCAAACGCGAAGTACAGAACTCGAACAAGGTAAGGAAATTCGGCAGATCCGGCATCAAAGAACAATGGCCCATGGAAATCGCCTTCGAACAGCCGATTGGTCTTCCCTTTCACCGTTATTTTGCACGCTTTCCATCCCAAATAGTTGTCCGTCTCGAGCTTCTTTTTTTCCTCATAGGACATTTTTCGGTCCCACCATTGCCGCGATTGCTCCTTGGTGAAGGGGACCTTTATTTCAACAAACGGATAGAGCTCTCCGGTCTCTCTCATGGTGGTCTTAATGGGCCATTCCTGAACAACCTCAACGTATTGGTTCACATAGTCGCCATTAATGGGTTTGTCTCTCGGTACAAGCACCTCATATAAAACATGGGTAGTTTTTCTAAAGGATTCGGGATTCGGATCTCCCCTGACCGAGAAATCGACGACAATCGGGTTGCCCTTCTTCATATCCTCGACGAAAACCCTGGCAATAATCCGCACGGTATCACCGCGCCAGGCGACGGGCTTATCGACCCGGACCGACTCGATCCGCGCTTTGGGCCGATAAGGTTTTGCGGGATCGTCCTTGGCCGCACCGTATGCCCAGAGCTTGATCTCGGCGCCCCGCGCCAGCTTCAGGGGCGTGTCGGGTTTGGGCACCGGCGCCTGCTGATACACCTCGTTTTCTTTTTTTCGCTTGGGCGCCCGATCGCCGTCCTGGGGCGCCACACGAAATCCGTGACCGGTGAGCAGGGCCGTTGCCTCCTTGAGCTTTTTGCCGATGACGTTCGGCACCGCTACCAGTTTCACCGTTGCCTTGAGCGCGATGATCCCGAAATCCACGACAGCAACCTTACCGTCACTGCGCGCCTTTGGCGTTCGTCTGGACGTTTTTGCGGTGAAGGTCGCTTCGTCGGAAGCGGCCGTGACCTCCAGATCCAATGCCACGTCCTTTCGTACCGGCTCGGTCAGTTCGTCGAAGAACTCGTCACCCGCCGTCTCCGACCATTCTTCGAACAGATCCGGATGGCCCAATGTCAGCCACAGTTTCACCGTGCCCGGCGGGTGTATTCCTTTGGAAACCTTGGTCTCGGTCCGGCCCTTGATCTTCAGGCTGCCCGGCAGGTAGACGCCCAAATCGATCTCCAACGGGTCCTCCGGGGGCTTTGGCTCGAACGGATCGCCGAACTGGTCGAAAGAGACCGACGCCGTTCCCGTGATCGGCTCGCCGGTGGGCATGGCGAAGCTGGCCTTGATATCGATGCTCTCCTTGTACTTGAAGACGATGTGACATTCGTATTGTTCCCCGACGCGATTCGCCTTTCCGTCGCCGGCCGTTACGGTGGTGCCCTTTTCGGGCATGGGTTTCCCGATCCAATCCCTGACCGCCACCCGGACACCGTCAACCGTTACATCGTAGGGTTCGACCTTGATGTCCCCCAGGTCGTTGACGGCCTGGGGTGCGATCTTGAACGAAACCACCTTGCCCTTGACCGGTTTCATGAGACGCTTGTCGTCACGGCGATGAACCAGGGCCTTGATCTCGAGCCGTTCTTTGACCCGTACCGGCCGGTCGTTCTTGAACTCGAACCCACCGCTGTCCTGTACCGCCTTCTTGTCGGCGATGTTGGACCAGATATCCCCGCCGCCAATGATGGTTTTGTCGGTGATGCCGCCTTTGGGGACGAAGCGTCCCTTTACCGTGAGGGCTCCCGTGGGAAAGAACGGGAGGTGAACCTTGAGGGTGATGCCCTTGGCGTGCGCTTCGGGATCGAAGGTGATACGGCGGCTATCGCGACGAACGGAGATACCGCTTCCCGAATAGCCAACCTCGGCGTAGACCACATCCTTGGGCTTCAACTGCATTTTCGCCGTATAGCCGCTGGACGACGTACCGCCGGCATGGATGGTAACCGCTGCATTTTCGATTTTGTGCCGGCCGCTGGCATCAAATACTTCGACAGTGATGTCGACCCCCCGGCTGAATTCCAGTTTTAGCGGTTTTTCAAGCTTGAACGTGGCCCGCTCTTCAAACCGCACGGGAACGCGCTTGGTCTTCGGCTTTAACATCATGCCCGGTTCTTTCATCCCGCGTTCGTCCGGCGAAAGTTTCTCGGGCGTCTCGACCCCGGCGTAAGCGTCGAAGGGCTTGGGCGGGAACTTCTCGGGCTTGGCTTTTTCCCCCTTTGGCGCCTTGGGTACCACGACATCGGTCGGGATTTCCTCTTCACTGAACGAACACAGCGGCATGTCGAAGTCACCGGCCTCGGTCAGCCGAAAACGCGGTTTTTCTTGGTTCGTATCCGCGATTCCCATGAACACCGCCACTTCTTTATTCTTGGCTTCCCATTCGCCCACGATTTCGAGCTTGCCCAGGATTTTCGCCGGTTTGATTTCCACGTCCACGATCTTCGATGACAACGGCACATCGTGGCGGGACAGGGCGATGACCCGCAGTTTGTATTTTCCGGATTTTCGCAGCCGCTTCTTCCATTCCACCGTCTTTCCGGCAACACCTTTATCCGAGGACTTGGCCAATGTCGCCGCGCCCTCATCGACGTTCTTTGACGACGTTTTGGGCGTTTTCCCTGGCTTCGGGGCCTTGATCATTTCAGTCGGCCAAAAGCGGCCGTCGTTTCGGCTGAGACAGGCGGTATCGGACGGTCTCCCAGAAGTATCCTGTGGCGCCAGTTCCCAAACGTACCGGTCAACGAGATGCGCGATTTCCGCTTTGTCCGGCCCCTTTAGGTCGGTCCGCGGTTGGGTCTTCAGGGTGACGGCCATTTTGTCGCTCACCTTGAGCCCGTCTTCGGGAGTGATATTGATTTCGATGTCGAACATACGCTCGGCCAGCTTCTTGAGCTGCTTATAGCGGGTGACCATGCGCGCCCGGGCCCGGCCCAGATGGTGGCCGGTCTCGGTGCCGTCCCAGCCCTCCAGAATCTCTAAACCTTGCCGTTTGTCGACGATCATGGGCGAAACCGCGGCGGTGATTTCTTCCTTGGTCGCCTCGCCGGCACCGGGCAGCATGTTCTCGATCTTTCGGATCTGTAGCCGCAGCCGCAGCATCCGGCTCCAGTAGGGATGATAGGTGGCCAGCTCCTGGTGCCCGGCTTTCATGAATCCCTCCCACCATGACCAAACTGTACGGCCGGCGATGGGCAGAAGGTCCGTATGATCAACGGCATCTCTGAGCCGAGCCTGGATCTTCTGGATAATTTCGCCGAGGTCGTCACGAACCTTGTCGTATTCTTCGCGGTACCCCTTATCCCATTTTTCGACCACCGGTTTGGTTTCCGATCCGGGTTGCGTCGTCAGGACCGAATCGATGCCGGACATTCTCTCATACGCAGGCGCCGTGATCTTGTCCGATCCCGCCTTCCCGGGCCGGATCCGCACGTGGAACGGCTTGAGCGGAAGGCTCGTCGCGGTGAACTCGGCAAAGACCTCGTTGATCGAAGAATTCTGGGTGACCCATTTCTCCGTTTGTGCGAGAATGTTCAGCATCTCGCCGTAGCTGTCCTCGTAAGCTTCGACGACCTTGAGCATCTTTTTCAGAATGCTGCGTGCCGTCGAAACGATGGCCGATTGGGAGATGAGACCGCCTTCGGACTTGAATTCGTTGGGAAGATGACTGTAAAGGCCCTGGATTTTGCCCGGTGTTTGAAACCCGAAATCTACCCCCCGCGCCTTTCGCCGGTTCATCAGGTCGACGGACGTTTTCGCTTCCTTGAGAAATGTCCGTAAACTGGCCGTCCGCTTCCGGTAGTCCTTGGTGATGGGAATGTAGCGTTCCTTCTTGTCGTTGGGACGATACTCGGGTCCCTTGAAAGGATCGGCGGATCGGGCGATCTCGGCCCAGACCTTTCGATCCAGCTCCTGCATGCGTTTGTCGAGACGCTGCATTTCGGCCAGGAACTTGTCGAAATCGATTTTCTCCAGCTCCTCGGCCTCTTTGCGCCGGGTCGCCATCTCGATCAGCGGACCGAGCATCGAGCATTCCATGATGTTTTGACGCCGGGTCCAGTATTCGGAAACCAGAAAGCCGAAGTTCTTGCGTGTGCCTTCCTTGACGCCGGCGAGCAAATGGGCGTCGGTGGTCCGAGTTTCAATGCCCGACAAGGTCATGGGATCGCCCCGTGAAATGTCGGTGTAGGTCTCTTTCTTCATGTCGACCCGGATCTTTTTGATTACGATGCGCGTCGCGTCCTCGGGTGTCGGGACATACACCTTGGCCTCTCGTTCCAGCCATTTCTTTGTCCAATCCTTGGTCGACGTCCACAATCCGCCTTCGGGGATCCGGGACACGGATTTTTTGACGTGTTTGAGAATGTCGTCTTTTGTCTCGTAGCCCTCCTTGTAAAAGATCGTGATGAGATCCTTTCGCGGATGAACGATCGTACCGCTCTTTCGCAGCTTGATCCCATTCCGCCACGCCGGTTCGGGCAACTTGGTCAGGCGCACAAGACCGGTGGCGCCCGCCGGGCCGCCGCGGAACCGGCCGGTGGCATCCACGGATGCGGCCCGCGCGATGCACGCCTGTTTGCGGGTGTTTTCGTCGTTCGGGATCGAAACCCCGTCCTTGATGTAGACGGCTTTGAGGCGCGGACGGGGCAGGTCGTTTCCCTTCTTGTCTTTTTTCTCCCAGTCGCCGTTTTCCACCAGCAGGTTGACAAAGTCCTCCTTGGCGAAGTGCAGGGACAATGCCGTGGATCCGTAGGCAGAGATCTCATAGAGGGCAAAGGCCACCGCCAGCTCCGGTTGTACCCACAGGGCGATATCCTTGAGCATGGCCGACGCCAGCTTCTGCACCGCGTCATCTTGAAACGGATCGGCCGACAACTCGGCCGCCGTTGCCAGCGAGGACCCCAGTTTGTCGACCAGAAACGGGTTCTTGGCCCAGGTGGCAACGTTCTCGGCGTATTCGAACAGGGAAATCGTCTTGGAAAGGATCATCGCATATCGCTGGGCCCGCGTCTCCATGGTCTCTGCCCCGGCCGGGGCAATGGTTTTGTGGATATTGAGTGCCAGCTCTTTGAAGTCTTGAACATCACCATACACCTTCCACAAAAATGCCGATCCCTGTGCCCCTTTGATCATGAGTTTGATGCTGGTTACCCCGAGGTTCAGACCTGCTTCGGTTCGTCCCCCTGTCGGTTTGAGATGCAGCCGCATCGATCTTCCGTCAGCGGTTTTCAGCTCGACGAACCGTTCTTTCATATTCTTTGGATCATAAAGATTCTTGAGCGATCGCAGCCCGTCGACGGCCAGGCTCGCCCAGCTCTTGGCCCGCATCTGTTTCAAAATGTTTTCTTTTCTCTTCTTCTGTTTTCTCGTTTTCTGGTCGGGCCCTTCGAAGTACTCGTATAGATGCTCGGCATAGGTCCGGTTGGACCAGCCGCACATGGTGGCAATGGTATGGAAGGTCTTGAGATCGTCACGAACATCCACGGGATCCCACTGCTCCTTGGCCCAGGTGACTTTGGGCAGGGTTCCCTCGCCGTCCCAGATCACCCGCACCCGCTTGCGCCGCATCTTGCCGGCAATCACCTGATCGATGAAGCCGTCAAGATCCGCCCCGTCGGCGATCTGCTTCAGGTGGTCGTTGATGTCATCGCGCAACTTACCCACCAGACCATGAATTTCGGAAAAGGCTTCGCCGTGGTCGCGTAATCGAGCGCCGGCCTTCTGCGCCCGCTTCATGGACATCAACAGCATCTTGTGGACCTCGATGCCGAAGATGACCTCCGGGCTTTGGGACTTTGACTTGTCACTGATCTGGCGAGCGTGGTCCTGATTCATGGCGTCGATCAGCTTCTCGGGCAGGTTGCTGTATGCGGTGGCCAGGGTCTCCATGGTTTTGTAAAAGGCGTTGTCTTTGTTGTTTGCCGCCATCAGGGTGTCGATGGTCGGCGGATGGCGTCCTTGTTTGGTCGGACCTTTTCCCGGATCGCCATACTGGCGCAGCACCGTAATCAAGTTGCGGGTCAAATCCGAGACATGTCGTCGGTGTCCCCCGAGCAGCAAAAGCGTGTTGAAGTGTTCTAGTCGTTCGAGCGCCTTGTTTTGCAAGTTCTTGTTTCCGATCACCGAATCCAGCTCGGCCTTGCTGTTCGGGCTGCGGATTTTTCGGGCCAGGTCTTCAAGGAAATTGAAATCGGCATTACTGATGTCGATGCCCAAACTGCGCAGGTCTTGAGCGGTCTTGATGTTAAAGGTATCCCACCACACCGCCATACGCTGGGTGTATTTGGCAACATCCTGGACCGAGCCTTTGTGAACCAGAAAGGCCTCGCGGTATTGGTTTCCCATCCACCCGAAGGGGTCCACGATACCCTTGGGAAACGGTGTTCGTCCTTCGATATCGGCGATTCCTGACGTCTTGTAATCCGTTGTTGCCGATGCAATATCGGAAATGGCGGGAGCGGTCCCAAGCTTTCGCATGTCCATCACGTAACCGGCCTTTAGACCCCAGGCGTGAAGTTGGTCCTCGGCAAACGCGCCACGGTACTTTTCCTTGTTGCCGGCGATGTTCGCCGCCAGAAAGTTCGGCCATTTTTCGTTCCATGCCTGATCCCACTTGCCGTCCAAGCCTTCAGAGACCGAGATTTTGTGATGCTTCACATAGATAATGGGATAGGCCTTGGTCGGCGATAGAAATTCCATCTGAAGATCACTGGTTTTAACGATCACTTGGCCGCCGGTCCATTCGCTGGTAATCTGGGCGACGACGTCTTCCATGCGCTTGCCGTTTACCTCCTCGTTCAATAGCGGGTTCTCCCTCAATGCCTTAATACCAACCCGGTTTGATAAATCGTCGTCTGACTTCGACAGTTTTTTCAGCTTGTATATCTCGTCGATGGGCATGTTGGAAAGGTCCTTCCCTTTAGCGGCCCATTCGACCCACTGGCGGTCCCGCTTGCCGCTAGACCCGACGCGATAGGAGAATTCGATTAGCTTTTTTCCGGTTTTGCGGCGACGGTTGTTCTCCCGGATGACCGCCTGTTTGGGCAGCTCAAACTTAAGCGCGTCCAACGTCAGAAAAAGATTTAGATTGAAATCATGGGCTTTGCTACGCAGGTCCTTGTCGTGGGACAGGGTGTTAAAGTGCTTGAGTGCCTTGAGGGCGGTGGTAATGTTCGGATTGAGTTCGTAGTCGACGCAATGTTGAATCAAATCACCGTTCGCGTCGGTCGGTCGGCCGCCCAGAGCCTGTTTCCATTGGGCTTCCCGCAGCTTGCGGAATTTCTCGGCGGACGTGCCGGCCGGCGGTTTGAGAGGATCCAGCGGTCGGAAAATAAGGAAATCGGATGGTTGCGTCGAAGAACCGGAGCGCTGAACCCATTTAGGGGGGGCTTTGGAGGCCGTGGTTGGATTCCCGTCATCTTGCTTTTTTGAGTCACCGCCATTTTGGGGAGAGACTTTGGATCGTCGCCTTGAAGGAACGGAGCGCTTCACCCACTCGGGACGGGTCGCCGAAGCCGTTATCAGCATTTTACCGTCTTTTCTATCGGCAATGTGGGAACGAAGCCGACCCCCTACGGGATCTGCTGTTTCCTGGCCATAAGTAAGGGGCGGAAACAGCAGGAGACAAAACAGGAAAATCCATTTTTTGTTCAAAGAATATTATTCCCTATTTTATGTTGTCAAAGGTGGGCAATGCGTTTGTCCGGCAAATCGGGAACGCCCGGTTAATTTTCTTACCAATTTTTCAAGTGGGATAAAAGAAGGGGCTCTTGGCGTCCCATGGGGCCGAGTTCCAACGTCAAAATCACGGATCGCCGGAGGGGTAAAAGAACCTGCCTCGTATTTCGTCGAGGCGTGCGATATGCACATGATGACACGCTTCTTTGGTTTCAGCCAGTCTTTACAGCAGTATCTTCGACCGGATTCAATGCCCGCAAAATATAACGGGCAACGGCATTATGGATGCCTGTCATCTAACCCCACAGAGCGTCCTGTCTGATCCCAATGAAATGTGTATAACACATTATGAACAAAAAATGAATGCTTTAAAAACTGAATCCGGATCTATGATTTTGACCCATCAAAAACAGATGGCTCACCGGATGTTTTCGCTTCATTTTATAAGATGGGGTCGAGGGATAAAATTTTAGTGTCGCTCGAGATAAACACGCCGTTCTTTTTCAGATTTTTTCGCCAGCTTTTGGCAGGTCGTGTAGAATAATTTGAGGTCATTTCCGTTATCTTGCAGAAGTTTTATAAATGCAGGTACCAGGTCATAATAGGTGGCAACAGAGACCAGCTGAGCATTGTTTAACGTGTGGCTGAACCATCTATCATAGCCGGAATATCCGTTCCATTGCGCTTTCAGTTGGTTGTATTCGTCCCTTAATTCGTTGTATACCAATAACTTGGCGTGTCTCATATTCGACGGTGATAAATCTTTGGAGAAGAGCAATTCAAGCTTTTTGCGATATTTCATAACCAACTGAATAAACTCCTGATGACGCTGATAATCCGTTTGATAATCGCTAAAGGCACCCATGTTTTTTGTCGGCAACCAGCGACGCAGGCCTTCCTGGGAGACGGCTGTGGCGAAACTTTCATTGAAAGTTGTATCGTTTTTCACATAAAGAAGTTGATGTGCCATTTCGTGAAAGATCAGTGCTGCAAGTTTAATATCATTACGATATATGAACGTGTTTAGAACCGGGTCATCAAACCAACCCAATGTTGAATATGCCGCAACACCGCCAACAAAAACATCAAATCCTTGGTGCTGGAGTTTCTCTGCAAACACATGCGCTTTCTCCTCGGAGAAATAGCCGCGATAAAAGGCACAACCGACAACAGGATAGCACCATGTTTTGGGTGTTAGAGAAAACTCCGGTGTTGCATATACATTCCAAACAGCAAAAGGACGGTCGAGATCTACGAAGCTGAGATAGTGATCGTCAATCGGCAGGTAAAGATCATTTTTTGCAAATTCCCGAATCTCCAAAACAAGTCGGAGTTGTTTTTTCAGGTTTGTGGGAACCTGGGGTTCGACCAGTACCTGTTCAATCGGTTTCTTTTTATTCAGAATCGTCATTTGGCCGGATATCAGATGGTTGTAGTAACGTATCGATTCACAGCCGACCAATCCTCCCGCGGAAAGAATGCAAAGGATAACTTGAATCCAAATCGATTTGAAAACCATAGTGTATTTTTAATGATAAAATTTCATGTTAATTCGCTAATAAACTTTTTAGCTTCGGTTTGGTTTATTGAAAAACATGTCGTAAAAATGCGTTAAGGCAGTAAATGCTGTATGATGATGGTCTGCATTTCTTTCCAAATGTCTTTTCCAACCGACGGTTCATCGATGATAAGATGATTCATTTTTTCCTTAACGCCGATGTTTCCTTTTTGTATGAGGTGAAATTTCCATTGGTCCAAATTTTCTTTTTCAACCATGGACCTTAATCCCTGGTATGAAACCAATTCATCGTGCTTGTCGATAAATACGATTGTTGGAACGTTCAGTTTTGGGCCTATATTTTTATTAAAATGCCGGATGGTCTCAAATAGTACATTATAAGCCGCCATTGGTGTTCCGCTATTCGTGAGATAAGATGCTGAAGATAACGTCGGGATGACCAGCCGCGGAAACGGAGACAGCAATTTTCCAAAATAATTGATTCCATGTAATTTTAATGCGGGGGCAAAAAGTACCATCCTGTCAAAACAGGCATCCGGATACGATGCAAACAGGTCGGCACCCATTAATCCGCCCAGTGAAAAGCCTATAAAAAACAAAGGGACATTGTTTTCATCACTTCTTTTTCTCGCAAAATGATAGGCCCGATATGTTTCATGGATCCATAATTTATAAGATACGGTTTTAAAGGCTTCCATTCGGGCGCTACTGCTATCCATGTTCTCTTTTTGGGTATAATTTTGTCCATGCCCACGCAACGATACATTTAAAACATCGATTTTAAAATGCGTCACCAAAGAAATAATCGATTCCATTTTGCCGGGACGCAAATTGAGTCCATGAATGACCAATGCCACCCCATTTATTTTATCCGGGGTCTTGGCGTTAAACCAGCAAATGGAATCATCTTCAGTCTGTATGGCCGGAGAATCATTAAGGCGTTTTACATGGTTTTGATCTTTGGGACCACGTTGGTTGTCTACAAAACAACTGCTGAGAAGTATTGCGGATAATAGGCTAAGACCCAATGATATTAATATATAAAATTTTGTATTCAAGGTATTCGGAAAGCAGAATTTAGGTGTCGTCATAAATTACACCATGCTTTGATAATTTCCATATATGCGTCAACAGCCTCTTCGATTTTGGAAATATAACAAAACTCATCTGTTTTGTGCGCCATATTCGGTTCACCGGGGCCGAGAATAATCGTCGGAGGATTACCAAATGCCGGCGTAAGTATTGATGCATCGGTAAAACCTTTTATGGCACGTGGTTGGGGAGGCTTTTTGAGAAACCTCTCCATGATATGGAAAACCTGTTGTATCCAATCGTCTTGCGGATCGCTGATCATCCCGCTGATATCCATAACACGTTTAAGTTCGACGTCTCTGCCGAGATATGATTGCAGTTTTTCCAGTATCTGACGGTTTGTCAGACCCGGGATGGTTCGAATATCAATGCCGATGGACGTTTTGTCAGGAACCGAATTGAAATTTAATCCACCGGATACGGTTCCGACATTAAGGGTTGGTTTTCCTAAATATGGATGCGCCGGAACGCCAAAGTCAAAACTTTCAAGTTTCGTAACGACTTCGGCTGCCTTGTAGATTGCATTGACGCCCTTTTCCGGAGTTGCACCATGCGCTGCAACTCCGGATGTGATCGCTTCAATCCACAACGTGGCCTTGTTGCCGATAAAAGGATAATTTGAAGTCGGCTCTCCGACAATTACGGCGCCAGCTTTTCCCAACGCATCGCCGAGGCTGGCAAGATGAGATGATCCATGGCAACCGGTTTCCTCACCGGCAACAATCACAAGCGTTAGTCCTGCCGAGCTGTTTTTGAAATTATCAGATAATCTGAGGGCTGCGGTAATTATGGCGGCAATGCCGCCTTTCATATCCGATGAACCTCGCCCGTAGATTTTATTACCGTCGATCTCACCAGTTAAAGGGTTTTTATCCCAAGGTACAGCCCCCAAAGGCACGGTATCCAGATGACCGGCAAGGCAAATCGGGAGATTTTCATTTTTGCCTTCCATCCGTGCCACAAGACTGGTCCTGTCTTGGGCGAATTGGTAATAGTTTACCTTAAATCCGACATGTTCCAATACGGTTCCAACATATATCGCACAATCATGCTCATGACCCGGTGGATTGATCGTATTGAAAGATAATAAGTTGCGAGTTAAAGAAACAGCGTCGATATTTTTTGTTTCAAGTGTCATTGGCGGCGTTTATCCTTTTTGTGCTTGCACTCACACATGTCATAAAATTAATATCAATGAAGGGTTCTTTTGTAAATCGCAAAAATTTTAGACATTCAACATCCAAAGCGATTGAGATCCATAAACGCCGAAATGCAATTTTCTGCCCTGCTTCGGAGGATTAAACCGGGTGAGCAAACCCCGATGATTTAAACGGGGGTTGACGCTCACTGATGCCGGTTTAAAAAATGTTGGTTTTGTGCTAAGGATGTTAACAGCTTGTAAACTTACAAAAAGCCTTATACCAAAAAAACGGATGCCAATCTTATATAAATCTGCTAATTACAAAACGCGCAGTTTTTGCGATAAAAGATGTGTAGGATCATTAAAAACCCTTCTGAGTATTGAAAGCACAAAATAAATAGCTTTTAAGTGCTTTCGTGAAACGGAATAGTTTTGAATTTAAACTTGGTCGGCAAGGAAACATGGTAGAAATAAAACTAAAATCAAGTCATTGGATTGTCGATGAAAATGACAATATCATCATCGGCAAGGGGAGAATGGAAATTCTGGAACACGTTGAAAATACCGGGTCTATTAATCAGGCTGCAAAAATAATGAAAATGTCTTACAAAGCGGTTTGGAGTAAAATTAAGTACACGGAAAAACATTTAAAAATCAAGATTGTTCGTTCAGACAGGAAAACAGGAAGCCGTTTGACCAAAGAAGGGAAAAATCTACTGGAAAACTACAGATCGTTGAAGAAAAAATGCATGATTGCTGACGATAAAATATTCAGCGTCATTTTTAAACAAAAAACAAGTAAGAAAGGATAGGTTGCCGAAATTAATATGATGAAAAAATTAGAGAAAAAAACAGTTCCGCCCGTTGTTTCCATCGTCGGTAATTCAGGGTCGGGGAAGACGACTTTTTTGGAAAAATTGATTCCCGTACTAACAGGACGGGGTTTAAAAGTCGGGAGCATAAAGCACGATGTACACGGTTTTGAATTGGACAAGCCCGGCAAAGACAGCTGGCGCCATAAACACGCCGGTGCATCGACCACCGTTATTTCATCTCCTTATCAAATCGGAATGGTCAAGGATGTGGAATATGATCACCAACCGGATGAGTTATTCCCCCTTTTCAACGGGATGGACATTATTTTAACCGAAGGATACAAGCGAAGCAACATGCCCAAACTGGAAATTTTTAGAGTTGAGATTACAACTGAACCCTTGTGCAAGAATGATGAAAAACTGCTTGCTCTCATCAGCGATTCTGCTATCGACATTGGTGTGCCAGTATTTTCCACCGGAGATATTCAAAAAGTGGCCGATTTTTTAATCGAAAATTTCAATCTTATCCCTTTTACGAAAAGAAAGAATCGTAGAGTTATTTGATGAACCCTTTCCAATTTCGTTGAGATGAAATGTGAAAGAGGTGTTAAATGAAACGTATAGAGATGGAACATACATTGAGAAGTTGTGAGTTTTTCGAATTGCTGGAAACACGTGAATTGTCTGAGGTCTCGAACCTCGGTCAGGTGCTGACCTATCAAAGCGGAGAATATGTTTTTCGCCAAGGCGATTACGGAGAGCATATTTATATTATTGTTGACGGACAGATATACCTGGAAAGAACCGTGGATTTGGCCACACACAAAGGCAATGTCGTCATCGAAATCCTCGGAAAGGGTAGAGTTTTGGGTTGCTGGTCAACACTTTTAGATCTGCCCCACATTCTCATGTCTTCGGCCGTCTGTCAAAAACCGACAAAGATCGTCGCCATAAAGGGTGCGGATTTAAGGCGGATGATGATCGGCAACACAACACTCGGATTTAATCTAATGGAAAGACTCTGTTTTTTACTTCGGGATAGAATACAGGCCGCATACGGGGCGATGGAGAAAATCTAAAATCCCAAAGCCTTATGTAACATTCATATTAAGCGTCTGGTGGACAACACCTGAAAAAACCAAATCTATCCTTGTGGGAGGTATCATGACCACCGATGTTATAACCGTCAAATCGGAATCGTTTATATTTTCCGATCCTTTTGTTGAAAGATTGGCTTCATAGAGAAATGAATAGACATAACATATCATTTTTGCCTCACAATATAGAGATCACTGTTGAGCATGGTGAAAATCTAATTCGTGCGGCCATGGAAGCAGGGGTTCATATTAATGCATCCTGCGGTGGGGAGGGTGTTTGCGGAAAGTGCCGTGTTATTATCGAAAGTGGAAATGTTGAAGGTGGCATAACGGAGAAACTGGATAAAGAGGACGTTGAAAAAGGCTATCGGCAGGCATGTCTATCCGCTGTTCTTGGTGATCTTGTCGTGCGCATTCCCATCGATTCGGAAGTTGATGCCGGTGTGCTTAACTTACAAAAAACGCCACGAAGAACGGCCCGCATCTGGGAAATGAATCTCGAAGAATTAAAAGATAAAGGCCTTTTCATGCCTCCGGTGGAAAAGAAATATCTCGAACTTCCAGAGCCGACCCCCCAGGATAACCTTCCGGATGTAACACGACTGATTTCTTTTTTAAAAGCGAAATACGGTGAGCATCGTCTGGTGGTTCAGCTTCCGGTGATCCGAAAAATTTCTGATATTTTGAGAAAAAACCATTTCAAGGTAACGGCTACACTTGCCCGACCGGTCCATTCCGGTAGAAAGACACATATCATACATGTTCAGCCCGGGAACACCAGCGACCGTAATTATGCCATTGCTGTGGATGTCGGTACAACAACAATATACGGGCAGTTGATCGATCTCATAACCGGTGATTTCCTGGCTCAGTTTGGTGACTACAACGGACAGATCAGTTATGGCGAAGATGTCATCAGCAGAATTATTTATGCGGGAAAACCGGGTGGCCTTGAAACGCTTAATGATGTGGTCATTTCAACCATCAACAAATTAATAAAGAAAATGGTCAAAAAGGCACGGGTCGATCCGGATGAAATCTCCACGATTACCATGGCAGGCAACACAACCATGACGCAGCTCATGCTGAAGATTAATCCCAAATACATCCGGCTTTCACCCTATGTGCCCGCTTCGACACTTTATCCACCCATTAAGGCCGTAGATCTGGGTCTTGCCCTGGGAGATCACGTCACTGCTTTGGTGTATCCGGCGATTTCGAGTTATGTGGGGGGTGATATTGTGGCCGGCGTCATGGGATCGGGAATGTACCGTACCGAAGAACTGACACTATTGATGGACATCGGAACCAACGCAGAGATCGTTATCGGGAATAAAGATTGGCTGGCCTGTGCTTCCTGTTCTGCAGGACCGGCATTTGAGGGCGGGGGGGTTAAGTTTGGAATGCGGGCTGCCAAGGGGGCCATTGAGGATTTTTCCATGGATCCTGTGACGTTTGAACCGATGAATATCACCATTGGTACTGTCAGACCAAAAGGCATCTGTGGTTCGGGACTCATTATCATTGCAGCCACCATGTTTGAAATGGGTGTTATCGATAACCGGGGTAAATTCAACCGTGACCTAAAAACGCCGCGCATACGTGAAATCGGCGGTGTTTATGAGTATGTGCTTGCATGGAAGCATGAAACCGAGATCGATAGGGATATTACGCTCACAGAACCGGATTTGGATAATCTCATACGGGCAAAAGGGGCCATATACAGTGGTTGTGTGACCCTTCTCGAGGAAGTGGGTCTAAAGATGCATGACATTGACCGCATTTATTTGGCAGGAGGGTTTGGAAGTTATGTGGATTTGGAAAAGGCGATGGTTATCGGACTGTTGCCTGAAATAGATCCGGATCGGATTCGGTTTATCGGGAATGGATCTTTGATGGGTGCAAAGATGAGCTGCCTGACCAATCGCATTAGAAAAGACGTCGTGGAGGTCACCAAGCGGATGACAAATTTCGAACTGTCGGAGACCCCGGCTTTTATGGACAATTATGTAGCGGCTCTTTTTCTGCCGCATACCGACATGGATCAATTCCCCAAATTGAAGGCACGCCTTGAGAAGCGAAGGGCTTTCCAGCAAGGGTTAGGAGACCCTTGAAAAATGCCCCCTTTTCCCCAATTCCTGCGTTAGATGGTACATCCCGCCAAACGTTGGGCTCAAATTTTTATGTCTTGAGCCTGAACGTAATGTTTAACAAAGCCTTATTTTATCTGTTGCGCATTGCGGACTATCGATAAACTAGCTTTGGTGTTTCCATAATCACCTTGGTATCCGGTGGAACCGATTTGGTAATCCAGACATTCCCTCCAATAACGGAACGTGCACCAATAACGGTGTCGCCGCCCAGAATCGTAGCGCCCGAGTACAAAATGACATCATCTTCTATGGTTGGATGGCGTTTCTGACCCCTCAGTAGTTCTCCGGCGTCTTTAGGAAGTGATAGGGCACCGAGAGTCACCCCTTGATAGATTCGAACGTTTTTACCAATAACGGTGGTCTCGCCGATCACCACGCCGGTTCCATGATCGATCACAAAACGTTCTCCGATATCGGCCCCTGGGTGAATGTCGATGCCGGTTAAACTGTGGGCATGTTCCGTCATGATTCGGGGTAGAAGCGGTACCTGAAGTTCAAAAAGCGTATGGGCCACCCGAAATACGGTGATGGCATAGATACCGGGATAGCTAAAAATGATTTCATCGTAACTTTTTGCCGCAGGATCTCCCTCGTATACTGCCCGAACATCCGTTGCCAGGGTTTTTCTGATGGATGGAATCGATTCAAGGAGGGTAAGGGCCATTTTTTGCCCTTGTTCATCACATTCTGTGCAAGGGAGATCGTATCTGAAACAATCGTGCCGAATGCTGTGAGCAATCTGGACCGAAAGCATATCAAATAAAACAGATACCGCCTGTCCCATATAGTATTTCAGGTTGACCGGATCGATTTTTTCTCGCGTAAAATACCCCGGAAAAAGAATTTCTCTTAATTTATATATAATATCAACCACATATCCTTCGGAAGGAATCGGTTCATAGTCGATATGGGTGAAGCTTTCCTCATCGTAGCAGCTATCGATAATGCTTTCGGTAACATCGGGAAGTTGTTGTTTGAACCTGCTAAAAGATTCAGCATCGATTTTGCAGGTGGGATCTTGTTTTTTTATATCGTTTTTCATTGGTATATCTCCAATTTTTGGATATCCACGTTTTAAAACCCAAACACGTTTCCTTAACAATTTTTAATAGGATTTGGCAATACCGGTTCGACGTTGTCGTCGCAGCAGATTTTGCCGCCGGCAATGACACGTGCAAAGATGCCGGCTTTGGGCATAATACAATCGCCGGCTTGTTAGAAGTTATCTCAAAATTTACTACGATGTGGTATTGATTGTCAATATAAAACAAAAAAGGTCGCATGGCTTAAAATTTATCTACATCAATCTGTTTGAATTAAAAATACCTTGACAAAATAATATATTATTATAACAAGACGTTCATTTTTAAACCCGATCTTTTTGTGTCTCGAGGGAAACGATTATGCGTTTGCATTATTTCCAGCATGTTCCATTTGAAGGTCTTGGCAGTATCGAGCCGTGGGCAAAAGATATGGCGTATGAAATTACATCAACACGGTTTTTTACCAAAGATCCGTTCCCGAGCGTCGATGATATCGATTGGCTTATCATTATGGGCGGCCCAATGGGCATTGACGAAGAGGATAAATACCCGTGGCTTCACGCAGAAAAAAATTACATTGAACAGGCCATGGTAAAAGGAAAAATTGTACTCGGAATTTGTTTGGGTGCCCAATTGATAGCGGATGTGTTGGGTGCAAAAGTTTATCCGAACAAACACAAAGAGATCGGATGGTTTCCGATTCAAAAAACCCTTCATACAGCCGAAACGAGACTTGCAGATTTCCTGCCTGAGGAAATCGATGCTTTCCATTGGCATGGGGACACTTTCGATATCCCCCCAGGCGCAATCCACATCGCCAATAGCAATGCATGCGAGAATCAAGGGTTTATCTATGATGATCAGGTTATCGGATTGCAGTTTCACCTCGAAATAATAGAACAGGGCGCAAGGGATTTAATTGAGAATTGTGGGGATGAAATTACCGAGGGGCCTTTTGTTCAAACTCCTGCAGCGATTTTGGCTGATAAAAAGCGCTTCAAGAAAATTAATTCTTTTATGGGGGAACTTCTGAATCACCTTGCTTATGTGTCTTCTTCAACATCTCTTTCTTCAAATAGCTTCGGAATTAGAACGCTGGATCAGGTCCGGCGACTTAAATAGTGTCTATTACACTTCGTGGATGGGCCCTAAATATTTCCATCAGGAAATGGTGTCTTTCGAGCCGCTGCTTGGGCAATATTGGGTGAAAAACCTATTGATTTTTCAAAGATAGGTTCCTGTTTTTTCTTTACGAGCCCTTGCCACGAGTTCACGCGTTTTAAAAAAAGATTATCCATGGAGCGATTATATAGAAAAACTCCCAGCCCCTTCATTTATAATAGGTACTTAATGATTAAGAATCCTGCGACCAGAAGTACCGTAAATGCTGTGGCAAGAATATTAAAATATTTATCGATAAAAGACTGAATGCCCGGGCCGAAAATGTAAATAAGCCCTCCGACAAGGAAAAACCGCGCGGATCGAGATACCAGGGATGCCAGGACGAATACGGAAAAATTGATTTTAAAGGCACCTGCGGCAATGGTAAAGACCTTGTAGGGTATCGGTGTAAAACCCGCGATTCCGACGGCCCATGCATCGTATTTGTTGTAAAGAATTTCAATGTACTCAACCTTTGGGGTGAGACCGTAAAAATCGACGATACGGGTGCCGATTGACGCCATGAACTGCCACCCGATAAGGTAACCGAAACATCCGCCAAGAACGGATCCGGCTGAACACATCAATGCATATTTTAGTGATTTTTTAGGTATGGCCACAGCAAGCGCGATAAGGAGAATATCCGGGGGTATCGGGAAAAAGGAGGATTCGCTAAAAGCCAGCAGAAACAACGCCCATGATCCGTAAGGTGTTTCTGCCCAGTGGAGAACCCAGTCATATAGGCGACGAAGCATTAATTACGATCTCCATCCATATTCACCCACAAGTTTGACGAATCTGCATCCACCCAAATTCGTTTTATGAATTCCACGTTCATCCTTGTAGAGTTTTATGAGTTCCTGGGAATACTGATCTCCGACGGGTATGACCATACGCCCCCCTACAGCAAGCTGGCTCACGAGAGGTTTGGGAATAGCTGGAGAACCGGCTGTAACAATAATGGCATCAAAGGGGCTTTCATCCACCCACCCACACGTACCGTCAGAATATTTAGTAACAATATTGTGATAATGAAGCGTGTCAAAAAGCTTGCGGGTTTTGGTATAAAGTGAATATATTTTTTCAATGGTATAAACGCGAAATACAATTTCTGCTAAAATTGCAGCCTGATATCCTGATCCCGTTCCGATTTCAAGTACCCTGTCATCTTTATCGGGTTGTAGCGCCTGAGTCATTTCTGCCACGATATACGGCTGTGAGATGGTCTGCTGTTCTCCGATGGGAAGCGGAAAATCCCCGTAAGCCTGATCTCTTAAGGCATCGCTCACAAAAAGATGCCGAGGAACCTTATGCATGGCTGCCAGAACTTTTGGGTCGGTGACACCGCGAGCCTCGATCTGCCTTTTGATCATCTCTTTACGCTGGCGCTCGTATTTTATAGAATTTTCATCCAAAACAGAAAACCTCGAACTTTATCCAGAACATGGAAACGTAATCATTGCTTATCCATACCCAATAGAGGAAAAATCTGAATTTTAAACAAGAATTTCCTATCAAAACAAAGGAGTTGCGTCAAGAATTTAGAGCCTGAAACCCAATGGTTTTATGATAAGTCCCCTTTTTTCTTTTTCCGAGCGTTTTAAGCTTTCGGTTGCCTGTTTAGGATGGGTCCATTTTGAGGCCGGAGGGTTTTTATTGCTATATCGCTTAACGGATATGGCGTTTTTCCAAATCAAGTAACCCTATGAAAAATCCCGTCTGAAGGCTTAAATGAATAAAGCGCTTGATTTTTTATCATAATATTACATAATCTATCAAATCTGGGAAAAAGATACAAGACTTACAATAGAATAAGACGGAATATTCGAAGTATGCTTGAACAGGCATCAGCGAGCAGATTCTCCGCTGCTTGTCGGAGAGAAGACCTGGATCCCGTTTCAACGGGGCATCGGGGTAGGCTTTAATTCTGAATAACCTCTGGATCGGATCGGACGATACAACCCTATGAAGAGCATAAGACATCTGGAATTGTGTGTATTATTGTTATTACTCGTTATTTTGATCGGTGTAACCGGATATATGACCATTGAGAATTGGGGCTTTTTAGATGCCTTATATATGACCGTTACCACATTCACCACTGTGGGATACAATGAAGTTCACGAAGTCAGCGACTCGGGGAGGATGTTCACGATTTTTTTTATTATCATTGGCGTAATGTATTTTTTGTATATTGCCGGTGTCATTGTCCAGTTTATGATCGAAGGCCAAATAAGAACCATATTGGGGAGGAGAAGCTTGGATAAAAAGATTGACCGATTGAAAAATCATTATATTGTTTGCGGATATGGGCGTATCGGAAAAATTCTTTGCAAGATGTTAAAAAGAAAGCCGGTTGATCTGGTGGTTATCGAAAAGGACGAGGAACTTATTCCGGTTATGGATGAGGATAAAATTCTCTATATACCCGGTGATGCCGCCGATGAGACGAATTTGTTAAAAGCCGGCATACAACACGCCAAAGGTTTGGTTGCGGCATTGGCGACCGATACGGACAATGTTTTCCTTGTGTTGACAGCCAGACAGCTTAACTCAAAACTTTATATCATGGCCAGAGCCTCTCATGGCGAGCTGAGATCTAAATTAATGGCTGCGGGGGCAAACAGGGTGGAATCGCCCTATGATATGGGGGCCGTGAGTATGTCCCAGCGAATCCTTCGCCCAACAGTGACGAATTTTCTGGATTTTGCACTTGATTACAAACGGGAAGGTATTCAAATGGAAGAAATACCGGTGGCGCCTTCTTCCAGCCTTGTCAATGTGATGTTGAAGGATTCGGGCATCAGGCAGCAGTTTAATCTGATCATCATTGCAGTAAAAAAATCAGACGACAGCATGCTGTTTAATCCCTCTTTTGAGGCGGTTATCGAGAGTGGCGATACCGTTGTTGCTGTCGGTCAGGAAGAGAATCTTAAGAAGCTGGAAAGAATACTGAATCCAACGGAGTAGGTGAAGGGTTGGCGGATACAGGGAATGGGTTTTTTATGCGCAATCTATTCCCCGTTACCACTGACCGATCACGCATTTTCATATTTTGTATATAATCCTTTTTTCTGTAACAATGATATCCACATGCTTGTCATGGGTTTCCATTTGAATTTGTGGGACTATCTGGTCTTCAAATGTCAGGGCGACCTTTCTTGTGGTGATTGTCAGATTTGGAATAAGCCGGTCGTAATATCCATCACCGGACCCTATCCTTCCACCCTTTTCATCAAATGCAACGCCAGGAATGATTGCAATGTCGATGCATTCAATGGGTACAATGTTACATTGGCTTGGGTTAGGCTCAAGGATGCCTCTCGGGCCCAGTGTTAAATCCGAATCAAGGTTGTCGATTTTCATCAATTTCATTTCATATTTTGTTGTATCAAAGGCAGGAAGAATGACTATTTTTTTGTAGTTCAAGCATTTTTCTATTATTTTCAAACTATTAACTTCGCAATCGCTGTTGATATAAAGTAGAACAATATTTGCTTCGAGAAAATTAGCAAATTCAAAGAGCCGCTTTTCTATTCTATTGGTTTTATCTATAATCTCACTGTCAGAAAGTTCAGCCAGTGCTTTTGCAATAGTGCTACGAATTTCATCTTTTGTTTGTCGGATTTCTTCCATAGATGTTATCTCCCGCGGGAATATTTTGAAATTATTTTATAATATACAAAATTGACCGAACAATGTCAACTCGCAATAATCATTGACTATATGGCATGCTCATGATACGACTCAAAAACCTTTTCTGAATGTGGATGTCTGCAATATGAGTCCTATAAATCAAGTGCAAACGAGAAGCAATCTTGGCTAATTTGGACCATGGATCATCGCTCAGGCAAACCTATCCAGAATATCCATGAGAGGAATTTATCTGTCGGTTAACATATTTAAAAAGATACGCACATCATCCTCCGATAACATTCGGGAGTAATACGGGAAAATCATGTTTTAAAAAAACACAGGGACTGTTATGCTGGAAATCAAATTTGTAAGGCAAGACCTTGAACACATTAAAAAATCACTTCAAAACAGAGGTGAAACGGTAGATCTGGAAACGTTTAAACAGTGTGATGGAAATCGAAAAGCCCTTTTGCTTGAGATAGAGGGCCTGAGGCACCGTAGAAATGTCGTCTCTGAACAGATCGCCGCCATGAAGAAAAACAAAGAAGATACGGATGATCTTGTGGCTGAAATGCGCGATGTCGGTGACAAAATCAAGGCGCTGGATCGTCATTTGTCCGAAAATGAAGATAAAATAAACAAGATTCTTTTCGGGATACCGAATATACCGCATCAATCGGTTCCAATCGGAAAGGATAGTTCTGAAAACGCGGTTATCAAAACGGTGGGCTCCCCCCCTGATTTTGATTTTGAACCCCTGCCACACTGGACTTTAGGGGAAAATCTCAAGATTTTAAATTTTGAGGCTGCATCCAAAATTACCGGTGCACGGTTTC
>JBFESJ010000007.1:0-33908 GCA_041548585.1 Desulfobacterales bacterium
CCGGCGGCTCAAACGGAATGTTATTCTGACAATAGCTATAAAATTACCAAAAAAACGGTTCAGGATGAGAAATATTTTGCTCACCTCTTTGCGCGTTGGTATAAGGAACAAAAGAAAAAACCCGATGAAACCCGCCGCTGACTTCTAACCCCTTTTACACCCTGTAAAAAATTCCGACACCAATCCTTTCCTGTATACAATGAAAAGTTAATGAAGTCCCAAAAAATATTGCAACTTATCAACGTGTTATTACGTGCCGTCTTTAAAAACATCTCTTGGCATATCTTTTGCGTTGTTTTCTTTGATAATATGAAATTGAGGGATTATGCGAAAAGGAGAAGAAAATGCAACCAATGGCACAGAGCTTTTGTATATCAGGGCCGCCCACTTCAGTATCAACCGGAATAAAAACGACACTGTATGAGTTGATTGAAGCGGTGACTGAAGAAATAAAGCCCGGTGAAGAACTTTGGATTTCTTTAATCGTGGATCACATGCTTTGTTCCGGCAAATCGATTCTATCATATAGATAAGAACAAACGCCTGTGATTTTTCAGGTTGAAAAATCAGCACGTTTCAGAATCTGCGAGGAAAAATCAAATGGTTACCAAATTGCCCAAGGAGATTATTCAGGCCATCAATACGGCTGGAATGAACAAGGCAAAAATGAGTATTGAAAAAACCTTGGTCATGGCGTTTCTGGCAGGCGCCTTTATTGCCATTGGCGGATTTTTGTCCATTATGGTGGGTGGCGGCCTACCGGGTATTAAACTGACCAATCCCGGTTTCCAGAAGTTTTTGTTTGGCGGCATGTTCCCAGTGGGCCTGATTCTGGTTGTCATCGCCGGGTCGGAACTGTTTACCGGCAATACGGCCATTAGCGTACCCGGGGTGCTTTCCGGCAGAATTAAGTGTTTCGCATGGATCAGAAACATGTTCCTTTCTTATACAGGGAATCTCATCGGCTCTCTCTTTGTGGCTTTTTTCCTGGCGTACCAGACAAAATTGCTGGGTAGTGACCCCTGGTTGAATTGTACAATAGGTATCTCCAAGGTTAAGGTCAGCCAAAGCTTTTGGGTGCTGTTCCTAAAGGGTATCGGCTGTAACTGGCTGGTGTGCCTGGCGATCTGGCTGGCCGTGGCGTCAGAAGATGCCGCAGGAAAAATTTTAGGCATCTGGTTTCCCATTATGGCGTTTGTCACCTTGGGGTTTGAGCATTCTGTTGCCAATATGTTCTTTATCCCATTGGGAATTTTTTATGGCGCCGACGTAACCTGGACACAGTTTTTCATTGTAAATCTCGTTCCGGTGACGCTGGGAAACATTGTGGGCGGCAGTTTCTTTGTAGGCACAATTTACTGGTTTGTTTGCGAATACGAGAGACCCGGTAAAGCCGAAAAAATTCCCGCCCAATAGCGATTCCCAAAGCGCCGGATGTATGTGTGCATATATGATGTTAAACAAAAAAAGGAGGTTTATCATGAAGGCAGGCATTTTTTTTACGGGCACAGGCCCCATTCTTGTTTTGACCACTTATGACGCTCTTGATGATTTAAGGCTGATTGAAAAGCTATTGGCGAAAGGGATAAAGAAATTCGTGGCGTATGAAGTTTCCGAAGAAAAGGTAAAGGAAAAATACGGAATGCAATATACTGTAATCATGGGTGATCTCCACCAGACGGACGATTTGCGGGTTCTCGACTACGATGGACATCATGTTTTCTATAACTTTTCATTCGAAGAACTCGGAGAGCCGATTTTTTATGAATCCTAATTTCCAAGTGTCTAAAAAATTTTACGGAAATCGCTGAACTTTAATCATTCAACGATTTCCGTAAAATAGGAAAACATCCGTGAAACACATTCTGACCTACCAAGTGTATCCGGCCGTACCAAAACCGTTGGCCTTTTTAGAAGTGCTGTCTCGAAACCTCTGGTGGTGCTGGAAACAGGATGCGGTAACGCTGTTTCGACGCGTTGATCCGGAACTCTGGAAAGAATCCAGAGAAAACCCGATTTACCTGTTGTCCAATGTCAGCCAAACGCGCCTGGAGGAGCTGGCTGCAGATGACAGTTTTTTGGCCCATCTGCAACGGGTCAAAGATCGCTACACAAAGCGGGTTGTCGAAAATGTGGAACCGTCACGAGCCATTTACGAGAAAATTGGGCCGGTGGCCTATTTCTCAATGGAATTTGGTATCCACGAAAGCATCCCCATTTTCGCCGGTGGCCTGGGTGTCCTTGCCGGAGATTACCTAAAAGCCGCCTCCAACATGGCCCTGCCCCTCGTCGGCGTCGGACTTCTCTATCGAAAGGGCTATTTCCGCCAGTATCTCGATCAAGAGGGTCTGCAGCAGGAAGAGTATCCGGAAATCCAATTTTACTGCCTTCCGCTGGAGCGCGCCCGGGATCCCCGAGGCAACGAAATTACGATATCAATTGACGGACCTCAAGGCAAGATTCAAGCGTTTGTCTGGAGAGTCCGGGTGGGACGCACCCCGTTGTTTTTGCTCGATACGAATCTGCCTGAAAATACCCCCGAGGCCCGAGAAATTACGGCCCGACTTTACGTCGCCGAGCCCAAACTCCGATTGGCCCAGGAAGTGCTGCTGGGCATCGGCGGCATGCGGGCGCTGGCGGCCATGGGCATCTTCCCTTCCATTTGTCATATGAACGAAGGGCATTCGGCCTTCTCTGCCCTGGAACGCCTTTCAATGTTTATGGAGAAGTATCGCATCGATCTGAAAAGCGCCTTGCAAATTATTCCTCGCTGTACAGTGTTTACCACCCATACCCCGGTTGCGGCCGGTCATGATTCTTTCCCGGCGGATTGGGTCAAACCCTGGATTCTGCCTTTGAAAAATCGCCTGGGGGCCGGCGAAGAAGAAATTATATCCTGGGGGCAGCCTGCGGGTTTCGATAAAAACGTGCCGCTTTCCATGTTCATTCTGGGCTTGCGAATGTCTCAGTATCGTAACGGCGTCAGTCGCCTTCACGGCCGCACTGCACGAAAGATGTGGGCAAATATGTGGCCGGGCCGTCCGGAAGACGAGATTCCGATTTCCCACGTGACCAACGGCATTCATGTCTCCACTTTTATTTCTCAGGAAATCTGGCCGTTGTTTGAACGCTACCTGGGACCGGAATGGTACATGAGCTCCCGAAGACCGGAAAACATTAGCCGTATTGATGAAATTTACGACGATGAGCTCTGGCGGGCCCATGAGATGAGCCGTACCCGGTTGATCCGAACCTGCCGGGAATCGATGAAAAAGCAATACGAAAGACGTAACGCGTCCAAAAGCGTCATCGACAAGATCCAAACACTCCTGGATCCTGAAGTGTTAACCATTGCCTTTGCCCGAAGGTTTGCCGCATACAAACGGGCGCATCTGATGCTTAAGGACCCAGAGCGACTGGCGACCATTCTAAACAACGAAACCCGTCCGGTGCAAATCATTTTTGCCGGTAAAGCCCACCCCCGGGACAAGGAAGGCAAGGACATCATCAAGCGCCTAATTGAATTTGTCCAGCGACCGGAAATTCGTCAGCGCGCGGTATTTATCGAAGGTTACGACATGGCCCTGGCACGGTGTCTGGTTCAGGGCTCCGATGTCTGGCTGAACACCCCTCGCAGACCCTTCGAAGCCTGCGGCACTTCCGGAATGAAAGCCGCCATCAATGGCGTTCTCAACGTCAGTATTTTAGACGGATGGTGGTGTGAAGGCTATTCCGAAGAACGCGGATGGCGGATCGGCGGTGGCAAAGAATATGTCGATTACGACTACCAGGACGCCACAGAAAGCCAGGCCTTATATAATGTTTTGGAAAATGAAGTCATCCCTTGCTTCTACGAAAAACAAGAGGGTGAACTCCCCAGGCGATGGATTCAAATGATGAAGGCTTCCATGAAAATGGCCATGAAGGATTTCTGCAGCCTGAAAATGGTGGGTGAATATGAATCGTTTTATTATGTTCCCATCATCCACCAGTTGAAAACACTGCTAAAGCAAAACGGTCTGAAAGCACGCCAACTGGCACTCCAGGAAAAGCGCTTACAGCGCCTTTGGGAAAACATCCGCATCGGGCTGCCGGTCCAGACCCGAAAAGGACCGTTTCGGGTTGGCGAAAGCTTCGAAGTCACGGCAGAGGTCAGCTTGGGAGAATTCAATCCCGAAGAAGTTTGCGTGGAACTTTACAACGGTCACATGAAGGCGGTGGATGAGCTGGAGGGCATCAGCGCGGTCCCTATGACAGTTGTTGAATCTCTCGGCAACGGAAATTATCGTTACGGCTGTCAGGTCCCCTGTCGACTGTCCGGCCGGTATGGATTTACGGTCAGGGCCACGCCCGAAGGTGACGATTATTTGAAATTTCTACCCCGATTGATCACCTGGTGTTAGCACGTATTTTTCATGGAGAATCCTATTCATCGTATGGGGGGAATCCCCACATAGGAGATTTTCCCATAAAAAATGAAGCTTTTCCCTATGGACAAAACCGATCAAGTCGATAACAAATAACCAGTTGACCCATTCAAAGTAGAGAAACGATAGATATTAGGGGGGCAAAATGGACAAACTCTATTTTTTAGAGGATACTCAATCCGACCGTATGAATTATGCCAACGAATTATCTGAAGTTGATCATGATGTTGAAAGTGTGAGCAGGTCACTGTTGCTGGAATTGATCGATAAAAAAACGGTGACAGCCATTGAGCAGAGAGCCCACAAACGATTTCAGGTTAATAAAGACGCATTTGCGTTGATCAGGCCCACTGCTGCCAAGCATATACGCGTCGCAGATAGAAGTATGGCAGAAATCGCATGTGCCGTATACCGATCGAAACCGATCAAGTTCGGCAGAATCAATAACATCAGCATGGGGGGGCTTTCGTTTCGTTATATTGACGGCGAGGAACGATCCCTCCAGCCACTGGTGCTGGACATATTGGTGGCTGATTGTGGTTTTTACCTTGAAAATCTGACATTTAAAAACATTGCCGATTTTGAAATAGCTGACGATCCTGCGATCAACTCTTTTAAGATGAGACTGAATCAAGTGCAGTTTGAGGGTCTGGAACCTGCTGCAATTATGAAGCTGAAGTATTTTGTCGAAAATTACAGTGTATCCAGGGCGTAGAAATATATTGGTTTAAAGGTAAATAACTCAAAGGTCGAGGAGTTTTTATTTAAATTTGAATTCCCCGCTGCTTGTCGGATATTAGATCCCGAAGGTAAACTTTCGGGAGTTAAATAAAATCGTTACACGATTTTATTCAAATCAATATAATTTGGCATACAGGGATAGAAATGAAAACGAAAAACAAGAAAAATGAGACAGCACTTTTTTTCAAGGACAATCCCCATAGGCAAATGACTTCCAAGCAATATCAATTTCAAGCCCGAGGCAGAACAGTTGTTGTCATGCGTCGAAGAAGGGGCCGACAAGACAAGCGATTCTTTTTTTCGAAGCAAGTTGAATCGTAGTCGAAAGTTTTCAATTTGTATCAATTAAATCTGTTGGTAATAAAACAGAATTTATAAATGGCTTGGGATAAAACTCTAACGGCTTGAATGCCAACTTCAACATTAGAAACCAGCATGAGGGGAAATAAAACCATAACAACATGCTTTAAAGATTGAAAGGAGGTGGTTTCGATGTTCGATCTTAACACGTATCAGAAAGAGACAAAACTAAAAGATGGAACCAAGATTCTTGTGCGACCGATGGTGGCAAAAGACCAAGATGCTTTGTATGAGTTTTTCAAAGCGGTTCCCAGAGAAGACGCACGATATTTGCGTGATGATGTTGCCAGCAGACTCCTTGTTGAAATATGGGCAAAAACCCTGGACTACACCAAGACACTCCCCCTTTTAGCGTTAAAAAACAGCACCATTATTGCCGATGCCACGTTAAATCGTCGTCGATTCGGTTGGAAATGGCATTTGGGGACCGTACGATTGTTTGTGCACAAAGATTACCGGAAAGTCGGTTTGGGGCAGCTGATGATTGAAGAGATTGTTCATATCGCCTACAAGCTCGAGCTTGAAAATCTTATTGTCGAGATCCCAGACATTAACATTCCTGCGATAAATGCCTTTACCAAGGCGGGATTTTATCGTGTTGCAACGATTCCGAATCTGGTTAAGGATCGGGAAAACAGACCCCTTGATGTGGTTGTAATGATGAAAGATATAAGACCTGCCCGCGACGAGACATATGAATATGATTTCTGAATGCCTTTTCCAGCCTCAACTGAAACTTGAAGTAGAAGAAACTTGTTTTCCCCTCATGCGCATTTATTGAAATTAAAGGAAAATAGAACCGTAGGAATTACTCAAATTGGCTTGTTTGTAATAAATATAAAAGCCAATTTTTACCTTATTAAAAGGGGGAAGCGCTCATGTTTAAAAAAATATTGGTTCCATTGGATGGATCAGAGTTGGCGGAAAAGATCCTGCCCCAAGTCGAGGACTTGGCCAAAACTTATCAATCTCAGGTCACCCTGATAACCTTTGGCTATCTTGCGAGTGCCGCAGGAGCGATAGAGGCGACCGCGGAAGTTATAAAGGAAGCTTCGGCCCACGAAAAAAAGATTTCTGAAAGGTACCTGAAAAAAACTGCCGATGCCCTGGAGAAAAAGGGTGTAAAGGTCGATTGGGTCTATGAGGAGGCTTTACCAGACCACGCAATTGTACACTATGCGGAAAAGGAAAAGATAGACCTCATCGCCATGGCCACTCATGGGAAAGGAGAAATTGCCTGGGTGCTAGGAAGCGTGGCCGAAAAGGTTGTCAGCCATGCGACAGTGCCGGTGCTGTTATTACGAGTAATGAAATTCAAGGCACCCCTTCTCAAAGAAAAATGGTTTATGGGGGCCTGATCAACACAGCTGTTTTTAAAGATATTCAATAAAGGAGGAATATGATGGATATTGTTCCTTGGAAATCGTTTGGAGAAATCAGCAGACTTCGCAGGGAGATGGATGATCTTTTTACCCGCATCTTTGGGGAGACGTCATTGTCAAAAATTGGCTTCCCAAAATGGCAACCATTGGTGGATATTTCGGAAACCGACACCCATCTTGTTATAAAAGCAGAGCTGCCGGGAATAGATGCCAAAGACGTTGATGTCAGCATCACCGGCGATCGGTTAACCATCAAGGGTGAAAAGCAACAAGAGAAAGAAGAAAAAGAGGAAAACTGTTATCGCTCGGAAAGGTACTATGGGGCTTATCAACGTGTCATCGATCTTCCAACCCGTGTTGAAGAAGATAAAACAGAAGCGACCTTTAAAAAAGGTGTTTTAACGATAACACTTCCCAAAGTAGAGAAAGTCAAGAAAAAACAGATTAATATTAAAGTTACATAACCCGACGGTCGTTCCTTTGCATTTACAGCAGACTCGGTTTATGAGAAGTGCCGGTTAACGATCATTTTATTCACCTTCGTCTGAATACCCTGCAGCTTGTCGGAGCACGGCGCAGATCCCGTCTCAACGGGGTAGAATGGAGCTTTAATTTATTGAAATATGAAAAAAGTGAGAGGTGGAAAGTCACACATTCTCACTTTTTTTATGGAACTACATGGCGGACAATTTGGAATCAATTTTAAGGTAGACTAAACTGCTCGAATTTGTTAGTAACTTTTGTCGATATTGAAATGTGAGTATACTGAAAAATGGGGTTGTTCACCCGGAGCAAAACTCATATTTAAACCCTAACCCGGATAAACCGAAACAAAAAAGAATTTTTTCACGAAATTACGAAATTTTAAAAATACGAAAAAGAATTCAATGTTGAACTCGAAAAAATGGGCCCCTTTTTTTGCATTTTTGATTTTTGGCAGCATTGCGGTATTGCTGTGGCATAATCAAAATCAACACGAAATAGAGCTTGTTCGTCGGCATACAGAAACTTCTGCCGAGCAGATACGGATTCGTATGGAAGGTCTTATGAATGCCCGCATGGCTTCTCTTGAATCAATGGCTGAGAGATGGGTTGAAAGGGTTCCGCCGGATTTCAGCCAGACGCGTTTTCTTGATTTTGCCGAGATGTTTTATTCCCATTACCCCGGCTTTTTGGGAATCAACTGGGTTGATCCCACCTGGGTTGTTCGATGGGTGTTTCCGAAAAACAGCAATGAACGTATCATCGATATGTCGATCTTTGAACATCAGGATCCCCGGGTGCAAAAAAAATTTCAAATACTTCACACCGGCCAAAATATCGTAACCCCTTGTATGGAGCTTATTCAGGGAGGGATCGGTTACAACACATTCTTGCCGCTGGTCTATTCCGGCAAGATTCAAGGTTATCTGAACGGTGTATTCCAGGTTAAACGAATTGTGGATATCTGTTTGGCCAAGGGCATCTTCAAGGATTTTTGGGTCCGGCTGTCCGAAGCGGATCGACTGATTTACACGAATCAACAACAAAGCGACTTCAATCCGGGGAAGAATGTGTTGCGGATACTCCGAGAGATTCAATTTCCCGGCAAAATCTGGACGTTGGATCTTGTTCCAAAAGCCATCATTTACCCGTCTGGCATGGCCTGGAAGGTTTCCGTTCTCATTTTTGGCCTTGTCGTCTCAGCAACCCTCTCATTGCTCCTTCATCTTCTCCTTGAGCGAATGCAAATGTATCGGCAAGCCAGAGATCATGCGCTTCAGGAAATCAGCGAACGAAAACGCACGGAAAAGGCACTCATAGAAAATGAAAAAAAGTTAGAAGCCACGCTCGTTGAACTCGCTGACAAAAACACAGAGCTTGAAACCTTCGTGTATACGGTTTCTCACGATTTAAAGACGCCGATTGTGACTATCGAGGGATTTATCGGGGCACTTCGGGAAGACTTTGGGGACCTGATTGATGAAAATGCTGAAAAATACCTTAATTACATGAGCGATGCTTCCCGAAAGATGGAGGTTTTAATCAACGACTTGCTATATCTTTCCCGCATCGGGCGGTTGCCGGAGAGAAAAATTGAGTTTTCATTTGACGATCTCATGAAAAAAGTTTTAAAAACGCTTCAGCCTCACATTGATGAAAGCGGCGTCACTTTAAACATTGAAAAAGGTCTTCCCCTGGTTTATGGTGAAATGGAACGATTGAGCCAGGTAATGGAGAATCTGTTGTCCAATGCCGTTAAATACATTGGAAAGGAAAATCCTTTTCCACGGATTGATGTGGGGGTATTGGAACAGGGGGTCCAAAAGGTGTTCTTTGTCCGGGACAACGGCATCGGTATCGAAAAAAATTATTTTCAAAAGATTTTCGAGATCTTTCAACGGCTGCCATCCGGGAAAAAATCCGGAGAGGGAACGGGCGTTGGGCTGACCATCGTAAAGCGGATTATCGAACATCATGGCGGCGAAATCTGGGTGGATTCCGAGCCGGGGAAAGGGACCACGTTTTTCTTCACTCTCAAAGACAAGGAGGCTTAAGCACATGGATTACCAACCTTCGGACATATTGCTTGTGGAAGATGAGCCGGCGCATGCGGAACTGACCGAACGCGCGATTCGAAAGGCCGGAAACGCAAACCGGATCCAAATTGTTTCCGATGGGGAAGAAGCATTTGACTATCTTTACAACCGTGGGAAGTATGAAGATAAAGTCAAATATCCCATGCCGGGATTGATTTTGTTGGACATTAAGCTTCCCGGAATCGATGGCGTAGATGTCCTGAAGAAGATCAAGGAAGACCCTTTGCTAAAACGAATTCCGGTGATCATGCTGACCACATCGGAACGGGAAGAGGATATTGTCCGATCCTATGATTATTATGCCAACAGCTACCTGACCAAACCTGTAGGGTTCAAGGAGTTTGAGGAAAAGATCATGCAAATCGATTTTTACTGGATGATTCTGAATAAATCGCCCATCTTAAAAGAATGAACTTGTTCTACACCCTAATTGGACGAAAGTCGAGGATGCCCCAGATTTGAGGCATCAAGGGCGAAGCCGTAGTTGTCTACTGCGAGCCCTTGGTAACGAAGAAGATGGGGTATCATAGACTTTCCTGAAAGGTAAACAAAATAGGATTTTTTTATAAATTTATATCTCATTTATAGAAAAATTATGAAAGTGTAGCTGAATTCAATAAAATACATAATTAATCAAACACATAAAATATTTTTCCTATTTTGTTTACGATCAATTAGGGTTACACACCGGAAGGAAAATATGAGGAGTTTTGACAGTGGAACCATTGACGCTCGTAATCATTGAAGACGAGGAGGTCCATTTCAGCCTGATGAAGAGGGCCATCGCCAAAGCGTTCCCGAACGCCTCGGTATATCATTTCCGGGAAGCGAACACATGCCTTGAACGGCTTGATAGCATCATACCCACCATTATCATAACAGATTACCTTTTGCCCGGTATGAACGGCATCGAGTTTTTAGAGACCTTAAATAAAAAAGGCAGAGATATCCCGGTGATTATGATCACGGGTCAGGGAGACGAGAATGTCGCCGTCAGCGCCATGAAATTGGGGGCCATAGATTATTTGGTCAAATCCGGGGATTTTTTTACCCTGCTGCCCACCGTAATTGATAAAGGGGTTCGCAAAAACAGACTTGAGCAATCCCTTCTCAGATCCGAAAAAAGATTTAAGGATATGGCTGAAAATACATCGGATTGGATCTGGGAGATGGACGCACAAGGCAAGTATATCTATTCAAACCCTGTCGTAGAAGACATCATCGGCTATCCCCGTGATGAGATAATCGGCAGATACTTTTACGATTTTTTCTCTTCAGAAAATAAAGAGGCCTTAAAAACGCGTTTCTTTGAACTGATGGCGGAAATAAAACCCATTGAAGCTCTTGATAATATTCTTCTTCGAAAGGACGGAATGGAAGTCATCATGGAGACAAGCGGGATTCCGTGTTTGGACAGAAGGGGAAACATTTCGTGCTACCGGGGTGTCAGTAGAGATATTAGTGAACGAAAGCGCGCCGAGGCCCGTATTCAACAACTCTCACAACAATTATTAAAAGCTCAAGAAACCGAACGTCAGATGATTTCCTGTGAGCTTCACGACCGGGTGGCTCAAGAACTTTCGGCGTCAAAAATTGAGTTTGACATCCTTTTAAAGAATCAGCCTGCATTAGACGCCGCGGTAAAAGAAAAATTACTGGAAATCTCAAATCGCCTCGAAAGGGCCATCAATTCCATCCGTGATCTTTCTTATGATTTACAGCCTCCGGCTCTGGCTGAAATGGGCCTTGTGAAAGCGCTTGAGATGTATTGTGAAGAATTTTCCAACCAATTCGGAAGGAAAATTGACTTTAAATCCGCCGGGTTAAATTTATTTAACCTGGATCCCAATACCGAAATCCATCTTTACCGCTTGGTTCAAGAAGGCCTAAACAATATCCGCAAACATGCTGATACCGAGCGGGCCATCGTCAGGATTGTCGCCATGTTTCCGAATATTATCCTTCGCATTGAAGACAGCGGAAAAGGTTTTGATATAAAGGAACGGGAACTTGAATTGGATCATGAGAAACGGATGGGCCTTCGAAGCATGAGAGAAAGGACCAATCTGCTTGGAGGCCGAATGACCCTTCAATCGCGTCCGATGCAAGGCACCAAAATATCGATAAAATTTCCTATTCGGGAGCAAAATCGTGAGTCAGAAGAAACGCATATTGATCATTGACGACCATCCGCTCTTCCGGGAAGGCCTTAAGACGATCATCGGACATAAACCCGGGTATGAAATCGTCGGGGAAGCAGGTACCGGGAGTCAAGGACTTAAAATGGTCAGAGAGTTCAAGCCCGATCTGGTTTTGTTGGATGTGGGTCTGCCGGATGTAAGAGGACTTGTTTTGATCGGTGATATCTTAAGATGTTCCCCCAAAATCCGTGTCATGGTTGTCAGCATGCATTCCAAAATAGACTATATCGTAAAAGCATTTCAATCCGGTGCCATGGGTTATCTGGCAAAGGAATCGGCTGCGGATTTACTCTTAGAGGGCATTGAATATGTGTTAAAGGGACATTATTTTATGGACACTTCGGTTTCCCATCAGGTGGTCAAAAAACTTATCGGTTTGCCGGAAAAGCAGGTCGCCATTTCGGGTACCGGCTATGACCTGTTGACG
Organism: Desulfobacterales bacterium; assembly: GCA_041548585.1. Lineage (GTDB taxonomy): Bacteria > Desulfobacterota > Desulfobacteria > Desulfobacterales > UBA11574 > UBA11574. Next base: position 12,118 of record JBFESJ010000007.1, read on the forward strand.
GTTCGGGAGCAGGAGGTCATGGGCCTTTTGGCTGAAGGACTGTCTACAAGCCAGGTTGCGGATAAACTTTTCATCAGCCCCAAGACGGTTGAAAACCACCGTTACAGCATTATGCGAAAGCTGGATGTACACAGCACGATTGAACTGACACGCTATGCTGCAAAGCTCGGTCTCATCGACATCGATTTGTGGAAAGAATAACCCCTCATCAATCTCCAGTCCAAATCGGGTAAAACTCCATTAGAAGCCATTTCAAAACCTCCCATTCGTTGGTTATCAAGTATCAATCATCGGCTTTCCTGAAAGGTAAACAAAATGGGATTTTTTTAATAAATTTATATCGCATTTATAAAAGCGTTACGAAAATGCATCTGGGCTAATTAAAATGCACAATAAATCAAACATATAAAATATTTTTCCTATTTTGTTTACGATCAATTAGGTCATGGTTTTTCCTCCGTTGTATGGGGGGAATTCCCGCCTAGGAAATTTTCCCAGAAAAAATGAAGCCCTGCCCCTATGGACAAAACCAACAAAGTCGATAATAAGTAATCTAACAATCCATTTAAGTTGTTTATTCTTTTCATACCCCTGTAACGGAGGATTGTTGGAAATTTCGGTAGATGTATATGGCAGACAATTTGGACAATAACTCAAAAGACCATTTTCCGGATTTAAAACACCTCATTCGAAGCATTCAGCGCATCGAGGGAAACCCGGAATGTTTTGGAGAAGCAGACGGAAATTGTTTCCACGAAGACTGCTTGTGGCGCGAATTCTGCCTGAAAGAAAAATAAAACGATCAAGGTTAATCATTGAGTTTTTTTAATAAATCGATTTCAAACAAGCATCGGGTCAGAAGCCTTTATCCGCTATATTTTTCCTAAAAATTTCGTCATACCTGAAGCGGTAATATTTTCAACGAGCTAACGTTTTGCCTCAATTGAGCGAAATCCGAGGATGCCTCCTCCGGTGAAATAGGCTTCGCCCCGATGAAATATGCGTTGCATTTCATTGGGCAAGCATTTTCCCCGGATAAGGGGAATTTTGTTTTACTTTTTTATTTGTCAGTATTTTGTTTTCGTTCAATTGAGGTGCTGCATTTAAGGAGGTTTGAGATGCCAAAGATAAAATCAAAACAGAAAGTTAAACGAAGAAGATGGACGTTTTCATTAGATGCGGCCGAGGCCGAAGAGGTCATCTTGATGGGAGATTTTAACAATTGGAGTCCGGAAAAGCACCCCATGCGAAGGGATGAAAATGGGATGTGGAACAAGGCGGTGATGCTCCCACCCGGAGATTATGAATACAAGTTTCTGGTGGATGGACAGTGGAAAGAAGATCCCCGTAACGACCATCTATGTCCAAACTGTTTCGGGACTAACAACAGTGTTATTAAACTGCCCGAGGCTTAATCCGTCCAACTCCTTTCCGCAGGTCTGACCGGATTAATATACGCGTCATGCGAGACCAACCGAGGAGGATCGAAGAATGCCTGCGCCAGACAGGAAGCAAGCATCGGCTTGACCAAAGATATAAAGGTGCGCCAACGATAAGGAGTGAAACAATGGCATCAAATTTCAAAATTTATTGTCACCAAAACAGCGATAACCTTCATCTAAAGCTCATGGGAGACTTTGACGGTTCATCCGCCTATGAACTGATCAATACACTAATGAAATATCACGGCAATGCCAGAAGGGTTTTTATTCACACGTGCGCGCTTTCTTCCGTTCATCCTTTTGGGCTGAATGTATTTCAAAAAAACTGTTCCATCAAAAAACTATCCCAAACCCTGACATTCACCGGAGAATATGGGGAAACAATTGCATTGCAGGGTAGCAATGCACTCTGATGGTGTGAGGCCAAAAGTATAGATCCAAAGGAGCATCAGATCATGATCAATCCTCCAACCAATCCCCGGGTTTTGATGGTGACCCCTGAGGTCACCTATCTCCCCCATGGCATGGGACAAAATTCCGATTGCTTAAATGTCAAAGCAGGGGGGCTCGCAGATGTTTCGGCAGCCTTAATCAGTGCATTGTACAATCAAGGTGCCGATGTCCACGTCGCCCTTCCGGACTATCGATCCATATTCAACGGCAATTTGTCTCCGTTTGCTCAAAGGGAGTTTAGTAAAATAAGAAGCAGCGTTCCGGACGAAAGAATTCATCTGGCGCAGGACAGGGCTTTTTTCTATCTGAATCATATCTATTCCGGTAATGAGTTTGAAAAGGTTAAAATCTCACTGGCCTTTCAGCGGGAGGTGATCAACAATATTGTTCCTGCAGTTCAGCCGGATTTAATCCATTGCAATGACTGGATGACCGCCCTGATTCCGGCCATGGCCAGACAATTGGGTATTCCCTGTCTGTTTACCATTCACAATATCCATACGGTTAAAAGCACGCTTTCTGAAATCGAAGACAGGGGTATTGACGGCGCTTCATTCTGGCAGAACCTTTATTTTGAGTATTGTCCGACCACCTATGAACAGACAAGGGATGCTGTTCCTGTAGATTTCCTTACCAGCGGTGTTTTTTCAGCCCATTTTGTAAATACCGTGAGTCCGAAATTTTTGGATGAGATGATCGAAGGACGGCATGGGTTTGTGAGAAATTGCATGCAGCAAGAGCTGGCCAACAAAAGTAGGGCCGGATGTGCCGTCGGGATTCTAAATGCACCGGACCCTTCTTATGACCCATCCACCGATGAGGTCCAGCCCTGCATGTATTCCCCAACAAACCATGTTTTGGGGAAAAAGACCAATAAACGGATTTTTCAAAAAAATTTGGGTTTGATTCAGGACCCACAAGCCCCCATCTTTTTTTGGCCTTCCCGTCTGGACCCGGTTCAAAAGGGATGCCAGTTGCTGGCTGATATTCTTTATGACGTTGTTGCCCGTTATTGGAAACAGAATCTCGAGATTGTGTTTGTGGCAGATGGGGAGTTTCAAAGGCATTTTAAAAACATCGTTCGCACACATAATTTGTCAGATCGCGTGGCAATATGTGGTTTCAATGAACGGTTGGCCCGCTTGGCTTATGGGGCGTCTGATTTTGTGTTAATGCCTTCAAGCTTTGAACCCTGCGGTCTTCCACAGATGATCGGATCTATCTACGGAGCCCTTCCGGTGGCTCACGATATCGGAGGCATTCACGATACGGTCACACATCTAGACGTATCTATGGATACGGGCAGCGGATTTTTGTTCAAAACCTTCGATTCAGGCGGCCTGTCGTGGGCCATTGATCAGGCCATGCAGTTTTATGGGATGTCCCCTGACATCAAAAAACGGCAGATCCGTCGAATAATGATCGAAAGCGCCGCTTCATTTAATCATCAGGTCACCGCCCAACAGTACATCGATATTTATGAAAAGATGCTCCGGAGGCCGCTCGTTTGGCGGCAACATACCGATTCTTTTGAAATCAATAAAATTTCCAATAAAAAAGGTCATCATAAACCCATCATTCAGGATCCGACGCTCTACAGTCTTCTGTCGCAACGCTCAGACGAAAAGAACATTATTCGTTTTCCGAAAAAAAAAGTGGCGCGTTGAAAAACAACAATCAAAATTGCATCGGGTAAACAAATAGCTTGGACGGGCAAAATAAATCAGGGTTCGAGTGAAATGCTAAAGAATTAGAAAGAGTTGAAAGCCTGGCAAAAGTCATACGAACTCTGTTTAGAAATATAAAGTCATTAGAAAACAAACACTTGAATCCATGCCCGAGGCAGGCAAGCCTTGGACCATCTTCTCCAACTAAATTGGAGAAGAACCAAAAATATTACAAGCATCGACAACAAATTGTCGATATAATGTTGTGAAGCCCCCAATCCTTTTTTCATTCTGTAAAAAATATCGACACGTTTTCCGTTCCCTTCCGAAGAAAAATTTTCATTAAGCCCTGTAACATATCTAAACTTATCAAAAACTTAGTTCTTACCCCCTCCAAAAACATTTCTTGGCATACCTTTTGCTATTGTGTTGATAAAGGCCCCATTGAACAAATGCCAGTAAGGATAAAAAAATGAAAAAGAATTTTAAAATCATGGTGGCCAATGATTTTTCCGAGTATTCAAGAGACGCGTTAGAATATGCCGCGGATTTGGCCAAGAACTTGAGTGCCGAAATTATTATTACCCATGTCATTAATGAGAGAGACGTAAATGCTGTCCGAATGGCGGCCATGGTGAGTAACGCTATTTCTGAAAAGGGATTCATTAAGGATAAGATAAAAATCCGATCGGAACGCAGCGATAAAATGGTCGAAGGAACATCTGCTGTCCATTTTCCTGTCAAAAAGGTTTTTAAGGTCGGGATACCATTTCGTGAGCTAATTCAGACCGTCAGGGATGAGGACGTCGATCTTGTGGTGATGGGTTCCAAGGGCCGAAGCAATATAGAAGACATTCTTTTCGGTTCAACAGCAGAAAAAATGTTTCATCATTGCCCTAAACCATTGTTAAGTATCCGCACAAATGGGCGTAGATAAATTCGGGCTAATAATAACCGATTTCTAATACCTTTATCAGTTCCTTATATTCGGTTGCCATGTATTCTTTTAGATCTATCATGGAATAATTTATCAGTTTCTTGAGACCCGCCAATGAGCGGGCGGGTTTTTGAGCAAAGCGCCGCGCTATATCTAAAGCGGCTTTTTCAAGTTTTTCCTGAGCGACGACCTTGTCTACAATGCCCAGTTTCATGGCTTCATCCGCGGTGATATCCTTGTCGGACAACAGGATTTCCAGTGCCTTGCTGCGACCCAGCCGCCTGGAGAGAAAAAAAGCGCCACCGCCAATCGGCACCAGCCCCAGTTTGTAATAAGGATTCTGAAAAACCGTGTTGTCGGCGACGATTCTATAGTCACAGGCTAGGCTGAAATTTAAAAATAGCGATATCACTCTCCCCCTGTTCGCATGCACCACGATTTTATTCAACGCTACTATTCTTAAAATGATTTGGGTAAAAACATTGTGCAATCTGTGAACATCTTTGTCATACACTCTAGAGGATAACACCCGCTGATAAAAATCAAAATATTCTTCACTTCCCTTGACCTCCGAAGAACTCATGATAACCACGACCTTGATAGAATCTGTTATTGAAACCTGATCAAGATAATCCAGCACCTTGTCTCTGGCATCTAAATCAGTTGCGCGAAAAAGAAGGTTTTCTTTTAAGCGGAGTATGACGACTTCATCAAGGTTTTCTACCGTAAAGAATTCACATTCTTCATCAAGATGAGCTTTTTCTGCCATTTTATAACCGCCTTTCAATCGGTAGTTTATCATTGGATTTTAAAATGTGCCTAAACGAAAACTGTCTTTTTCGCCAATATCTGTGTCAGACTCAAATTTTAATCCTCGAAATACTACCAGTATTCCTGTGGTTAAAATTTTCGCCTTCTCCCGCTCAAAGTCCGGGATCTTCGACTTGATCTTAACGAAAAATCCTAGTTTTCGTTCGGACACTAAATATACGTTTTGCAACCATGATAAATCATGACATCAGGGAACGCTAACTCAAAAAAACAGCAAGAACCGTACCAAACGAAACCCCCCTTTTATCCGTTGCCGAGGTTAAGCGGATATGAGGCGTTGGTAATTTTTAAAAGCTTTTAAAATTCAGGGGAATATTTATTCCTACTCTTATTTAAACGGCGCTAAAAATCCCTTGGGAAACAGTGCTGTCTTCATAAAAAAACCATTCATAAAATGCGATATTGGATCCAAAGCGTATTTTGCTTTTACAATTTGTAAAAAATGCTGACATCACTTCTTTTTCGCCCATAGAGAAACGCCGATGAAGTTTTAAAAATAATCGGATTTATCAAACAGTTATTTGCACCACTTTCAAAACGCGTCCTTGGCATACCTTTTGCGATGTTATTGATCGAGGATTTTACATTGAGGCCGTATTATGCTGGTTTCTAATTGAATAAGAAAACCAAGGGGGTAATATATGAAGGCGATGAGAAAGATATACGACATGCTCATGTACGGCGCATATGCCCATGCAAAATGGGAATATGAAACAAGCATGTCAATTCTTAGAAATAAAAAGAAATTGCTTTTCCTACTTATACTTTGTGTTGTCCTGTTCTGTACGGGAGCAGTCCTGGTCTATGCTAAGGATGCCCTAATCCTCGGAGGGAAGAAGGCATATGCCCCTCCGATCGGTTTTGCCATGGGCGCCTTCATCGTAGCAATATTGGTGGGTTTTGCGGCAGGATTAATGACGGGCGCCATCGGCGTCGGTGGTGGCGTTGTTATCACCCCGGCCTTGATGAGCGTGGGAATTAGAGGGATTGTCGTGGTCGGTACCGATCTTTTACACATGTTTGCCAAGGGAATTATGGGAACCGCTGTGCACAAGAAACTGGGAAACGTGAACTATAGGCTCGCAATCGCATTTGTTGCTGGCTCTTTTATCGGCGTCACTTGCGGCGGATATATAAACAGAAGTGTTTACAACATAAATCCAGTGCTGAGCGATGCTTTCATCAGCATTATTTACGTTGCGTTGCTTGGGTTTCTCGGTTTCTATGCGATACACGATTACTTTCGGCTTAGAAAAGTAGGGAATGCAGCACACGAAGAACATGAAAAAAAGGTGGAAGTATCAAGGGCGGCTCGGAAACTGCAATCGCTTAAAATTCCCCCAATGATAAAATTCGATGAAGACCTGGTACCCGGCGGGAGAAAAATATCTTTTATCTTGGTCACCACGGTTGGTTTTTTTGTAGGTACATTTGCCGCAATAATGGGTGTCGGCGGGGGGTTTCTAACATTTCCCTCCTTTGTTTATCTGCTTGGAATATCTTCTTTCACGACAGTTGGAACAGACATCTTCCAGATCGTCTTCACTACCGGTTACGCCTCCATCGCCCAATATGCGATATATGGATTCATATTCGTTTCATTGGCAATGGGCCTCCTTTTGGGGTCGCTCATCGGCGTTCAATTCGGAGCGCTCACAACCAAAGTCGTGAGAGGAATGCACATCAGGGCATTTTACGGCCTTGTCATGCTCGCGGGCTTTATGAACAGGCTGCTAGCCCTACCAGCTAAGCTCTCAGATTTAGGGATAATCCACATCTCCAAATCTCTGGGGGGTGGTCTGAAGCTGGTCGGAGTCGTGATACTATTCGGAATCATAGCCTACTTCGCGCTGTGGGTTTTTTACCGTTTCATAACTAACGTTAAGACCTTTAGGCAGGAAGCTTTGAGAAAGGAGGGATAGGAAATGGCACTCGTTGTGAATAAAAAGGAGTTTACACTGGGGGCGTTACTTACGGTCACTTTCTTTGTCCTCTTATTTATAATGCATACCACCACCGTAATAAGCATCAAGGGAAAATCCTTGGTGCATTACACCGATGAAATGTTTGTATCCGTATCCAAAGGCTCGGTTTATTTTATTCCGGAGTTGGTGAAAATAGCAGATCAATATGTTGGAAAACCTCTCGATGTCAAAATAAAGAAAAGCGACAAAGCAGCGAAGCTCTTCGAAAATGTGAACGCAAGCGTCGAGCTTAAAAATGGCAAGCTGAGGATAAACGGCGATCTGGGCGAGATACTAAAAAACGTCCTTAAAGATGCAGACGCCGTCTTTAAGGGTGAGGACAGAGGGTTATACGACAGATATGGATATGCCGGGAAGGAGGTTATACATCAGTGGTGGCTGTCTCTCAAAGAGATAGAAGGCGTATACAAAACAGCCAAAAAATTTGATGAAATAAAATCGTTAAAGACTGTAAGAATAAAAGCGCTCGAGCCGGCATTTAATTTTTGTGGGGTAGAATCAGCATCTGTCTCGAAGCATGCTTTAGGCATAAGTGCTGTTATTGTATTTTATGTAATTTACACGGTGTGGTGGGGATATGCGATATACTTTCTTTCCGAGGGTGTTGGTCTGATGATGAAAAAATCCAAGGAAAAAAAGGAAGCGTAAGCTAAGGTTCTCAAGTTTAACACCCTTTTATTCAACGAAAGCCGAATCTGATTCCGCTTTGGAAGTTTTTATTCGAATGAATTTCGTTGAAAAAATGGTCCATCGCCATATATTTTTATAAAAGGCGATATGAACCTTGACGTCGCAGCGTGACCCAATATTTAGGATTTGTGAAGTATTTGATATCTTCCAAAAAACGGTGCATTAAATCCCAAATATTGGGTCATTGCAAAAAACCGTGTTTTTCACAAGCATATCGCCTTTTATGAAAACACATGGCGATAATCCTTCACGGCTAAAATGTGATAAAACCATCACCATATGATGAGCTTACGCAAAGTTTGGGTGCGAAACTTGAGTAAGATGTTAAAAAACGGATTTCAGGACGCCGTCGATTTCGGCGTTTATCTGATCTTCGGTGGCATGCTTTAAGGTGATCGCCATTCGCGGGCACCCGGAAACGCAGATGCCGCACCCGCGGCATTTGGCGGGCTTTATCTCGGAAACGCCATCTGCGTTGATAAAAGGCGCTTCAAAGGGACAGAACCGCACACAAACCAGGCAGGCGGCACAGATTTCGGGATTTACCTGTGCGACGGTTGCCGGAGTGGTCATGGTTTCCTGGCAGAGAATTTTTGCGGCCTGCTGGGCTGCGCCTTTGGCCATGGCAACAGATTCCGGGATGAACCTGGGGCTGTGGGCCAGCCCGGCAAGATAAATACCGGGGGAGGCAAATTCAACGGGCTGGAGCTTAACGTGGGCTTCCATGAAAAATCCTTCCTGCGTACGGGGCAGCTTTAAAATCCGTGCGATCTGTTCGCTTTCCACATGGGGCCGGATGCCGGTACTCAAGATCACCAGATCGGGTTCAACCCGAAGATTTTCATAGGTGCTCTGGCTGTAAAAGTCCACGACCAGTTTATGGTCGGGATCTTTGTGCACCCGGGGTTCTTGCTCCGGAATGAACCGGAAAAACAGAACGCCCATTTTGCGAGCCTTTAAGTAGTATAGTTCCTTGAACCCGAAGGTCCGCACGTCCCGGTACAAGATGATGACCTGAACATCCGGGTTGAGTTCTTTGAGCAGGATGCTGTTTTTCACCGCCGCGCTGCAGCACACACGACTGCAAAAGGCAAAATCCGGGTTGCGTGAGCCGACGCACTGGATCATCACCAGCCGCTGTATACTTTTGGCCCAATTGGGGTCCTGTTTGATCCGGCGTGTCAGTTCAACCTGTGACAGAATCCTTTCATCGGACGAATAAAGGTGTTCGCGAGGCTCATAGGCCTGGCCGCCGGTGGCAACGATCACGGTCCCGTATGAAATCCCATGATTGCCCTCCGACGTTTTCAGCGTTCCCTCAAACGCTCCCACATGCCCCTGGTGGGCGATGAGTTGGCTGCCAAGATAAACCGAAATATTAGGGTGACGACAGCCTTTTTCTTCCATTTGCCGAGCCAGCTTTTGGGGGGAATCTCCCTCCAGGGTTTCGAAAAGGTTGCGGGCAAACCCGCCGAGCCGATGGTCTTTTTCCACCAAATGTACGGAAAACCCCTGTTCCGCATGAGTCAGCGCGGCTGCCATCCCGGAAATTCCCCCGCCGATAACCAGCGAATCATGGACCACGGGATGGGTGAAATCTTCTAAGATCTCCAGGCGAAGTGCCCTGGAAACGCCTCCCCGGATGAGCTGTATGGCTTTTAAGGTGGCTTTATCCGGCTCTGATTTATGGACCCAGGAACACTGGTTGCGGATATTGACCATTTCAAAAAGATAGGTATTAAGGCCTGCCTTTTGCAAGGTGTCCCGAAAGAGCGGCTCATGGGTCTTGGGAGAGCAGGCAGCCACTACCACGCGATTTAACCGGTGTTCTTGGATAAGATCCACCAGCGTCTGCTGGGTCTCGGTGGAACAGGTGAACATAAAATCTCTGGTAACCGCGACTTCGGCCATCTTTTGAACCTGTTCCATCAGTTCGGGAATATGGAGCACGCCTGCGATGTTCGAGCCGCAGTGACACACGAACACCCCGACCCTGGGCGGATCCGCTATGGATTTTTCGGAAACGGTTTTCGGGCTGGCGAATTCGGCGTGACGTGCGGCTCCGATCAGCACGGATGCCTCGGCTGCAGCGGCACTCGACTGGATCACGGTTTCGGGAATGTCTTTGGGAGATTCTATACCGCCGCAGATAAAAATACCGGGCCGGGATGTGGATACCGGTTCATCGAAGTCGGCTGTGATAAACCCAAAGGGATTGGAGATAATCCCCAGCCGCTGGACAAGATCCGAGCTGTCATGGGCCGGTTTGAACCCGCTGGAAAGGACCACCAGATCGTATTGCTCCTCAATACTACGATTTTTGTGATGATCGAAGGTTTCGATGATCAGGCTTTCATTTTCCGGGTTCAGGTACACCTGAGAAATCATGGACCGCCGGAACTTAACCCCGTGCTGGTGGCGCGCCCGGTCGATGTAATTATCAAATCCCTTGCTGTGAGCCCGGATGTCCATGAAATAGATGGTCGTTTCCGTATCCGGCAGGTGGCTCCGGGTCAGAACGGCCTGTTTGGCCGCGTGCATGCAACAGACCGAGGAGCAAAACGGACGGTTTCGGGCGGCATCCCGGGACATGACGCACTGGATCCAGGCCACCGCCTTCGGCGCTGTGTTGTCCGAGGGACGCTGAAGATGACCGGCAAAAGGGCCCGTGGCCGAAAGCATCCGCTCGTATTGCAAAGACGTTACAACGTTTCGATACCGGCCGTAGCCAAATTCTCCCTCTTGGGGAGTAAGGGCCAGCTCTAAACCCGTGGAAAGGATAACCGCACCTGCGTCAAGGGTAAGGGTTTCGGGTTTCTGATCAAATTCAATGGCCCCTGTCGGGCATATATCTTTGCACAGGCCGCACCGTTTTCGGGTCAGATAGAGGCAGTGTTCGGCGTCCAAGGCATATTTTAATGGCACCGCCTGGGGAAATGTGAGAAACGCAGCCTTGCGAAACCCCAGCTTTCCGTTGAACGGGTCGGGCACTTTCTTGGGACATTTTTGTGCACACTGGCCGCAAGCGATGCACTTTTCCATGTTGATATAGCGGGGGTTTTTTTGGATTTGGGCGGTAAACTGGCCCGGTTCGCCCTTTAGATCCAGCAGGCGGCTTAAGGTGATGATTTCGATGTTGGGATTTGCGGCCACCTGTACCAGTTTGGGGGAAAAAATGCAGGTGGAACAGTCGTTGGTGGGAAAGGTCTTATCCAGGGCGGCCATGGTTCCGCCCAGAGTGGGGCTTTTGTCAAGCAGGTAGACGAAAAATCCCGTGTCGGCGAGATCCAGGGCACACTGGATGCCGCCGATCCCGCCGCCGACCACAATGACCTTCCCGGAGGGCCGGCCTTCCATGTTTTTCGTGTGGATTCGATGGTTCAACGCAACAATTCCTTTATCAGCAAAATAGGAACCGGATTGGCGATATGCATCCGGAACCATTTAGGGGACGCGTTCCCGGGATCAAAAGCCAGGCGCAGCAACTCAGTGAAATAAAAAACCGGAATGGTCGACCCGGTTTCGTTTCGCTGGAGAATGTCCAGGTTGGCCTGACACAGAGGGCAGGAGGTCACAACGGCTTCCGCATCGGCCTGACGGGCTTTGTCAAGCAGCCGCGCCGTCAGAGACTCCTGGATATCCCTGCGGCCGATCCCGATGCTCGCCCCGCAGCACGTGGTTTTGTACGACCAGTCCATGGCCTTTGCGCCAACGGCTGCCACGATCTTGTCCAAGGTCTGGGGATTTTCGTAATCGGTAAAGCCCGTGATGTGCGGCGGACGGACCATCTGGCATCCGTAGTAGCAGACCACGTTAAGGCCTTCCAGCGGCTTTCGAACCCGGGCCGTGATGCGCTCGAGCATGTCGGGGTCGGCCAGAAAACGGGTCATGTCGTGCACCTCGATTTTTCCCGTGACCTTCCAGGGCACATCGAAGATTTTCTTTTGGATCATGATCTGGGACGCGCGCAACCGGTTGAAGCAATTGGCGCAGGGCGACACGATGTCCATGCCCATTTTCTCAGCCTGAGCAAGGTTTCTGGCCGGAAGCGTCACAGCCATCAATTCGCTCAAGCTGTGGGCCGCGGTAGCGCCACAACAGGACCAATCTTCGATTTCCGCAAGTTCGATATCAAGATCCCGGAACACCGCCGTGATGGATTGGCTGTAATCGTTTGCCATCCCCTCCAGGGAGCATCCGGGGTAAAATGCCAGCTTCATCTTAGTCCATCTCCCCTCGTTCCTGCCGGTAGAGTTTTCGAATCTCACCCATGGCCTTGCACCGTTGAGGAATCAGCTTCAGCTTTCCTTTTCGAAAGAGCATAAAGCCCAGTGCCATCTCTTCCGTTAGGGTGCCTGTCTGTATTTTCTCTTTTAATACGATGGGTTTTAAGTGCAATGCCACCATGAGCCAGAATTCGTTGACCCGGCCGAAATATTGAAGCGCTTCTAGAAAGGTCTGGTGAAACAGGGCCAGTTGTTTTTCCCTGGGTGCCACGGACGAATGGGCGGCCATATTTCGCAAATGAATGATGGTTTCTGCCACCTGGACCTCGTTGGGACAATAGGTGGTGCACATTTCGCAGGACAGACAGACCCAGATGGTGGAAGATTGCAAAAGCTTCTCTCGCCAGCCGAGCTGAATGTACCGGATCACCTGGTGCGGTTTAACATTCATGTAATGGCTAACCGGACAGGCGTTGGTGCACCGATGGCACTGATAGCAGGCGGAGATGTTCGCGGCGGTCTCGCCCTCTATCCGCTTTAAAAAGTGGTTTCCTCGGTCCCCGATAATCTCTCTTGCTTTATCCTCCGTGTCCTGATTCAAGAGGACCATTTCATCGGCTTCGTTAAACATTTTTGCCATCGCAATCACCTTTATCCTTCGAGTGCTTATGAAAAATGTTCCATGCGCTTTTAAATGATTGTCTCATTCTACCTTCCGGCGTATTGGTTTACGCTTACGACCGGGCAATCGGCCCGGCCGATCACCTGTTCAAGGATATTTCCAAGTGTTGCGTCACCGGTTTCTGTTTTTTTTGTATGGTACGCCAGAACGATCAAATCAGCTTGCTTTTCTCCGGCATATTTCACAATTTCTACAGACGGGATGCCTTCCCATACGTTAACGGAGTATGGTTTAAACTCCCCCATCCGGGAAACATATTTACTCCTGATCAGCTCTTTTGCTTCGCGAATTTTCCCTTCAATATATTCCCGTGTATCGAATTTGTCCGTCTGAATACCGCTGATGTCTAAGGCATGAAACAAATGAAATTCACAGTCAAGTTCCTGTTCCTGAACGAGCCGGAAAGCAAATTCGAAGGCTGCATCGTCTGCAGTGGAAAAATCAGCCGCGAATAGGACATTGGAAAAATGTCCCCCCAATGAGGCTGAAGGTCGGCTGACCACTAAAACGGGACAGCGAGCGGCCTTTGCCACCCGCTGGTACGTCGAACCTGTCATCGTTTTTTTATAAAATGAAATATCAGGGTCTCCTGTGCTTCCTCCCATAACGATCAGATCCGGATCAATACGACGCGCATACCGTAATATTTCTCGGTGAGGAAAACCAATGGTGACTTCGAATGAATATTTTTTTGTGTTTTTAATCATTTGATTACAATAGTCACTGATTTCTTCTTTCACAAAATCAACATAATTTTCATCGAGTATTATCTCATCGCCAGTAATTAAATCGATGACAACTTGACTGTAGCCGTGGGTTGGTACCCCAAAAACGTGAAAAACATAAACATGGGCATTGTATCTTTGCGAAATGTCAAATACCATCCGGGCGGCAGCATCACAGGCGTCTCTGGCGCATGTGGCAAAAAGAATTTTATCAAACATAAGATCACCTCATTTTTTGGTGCGCTGAAACGAATCTTCTTCTTGCGCACTTATTCATTGAGCTTAAGATGCTCAGGAATTTCAACCAGATCGATCAGTAGCGACTTTAATAAAGACCAGCGGATACCGATACGGTATTCTTTTTCAATGTCACGGATGGCATCCCAACAGTTGTGACATGGTGCAAGTACGAGCGTCGCACCGGTTTTAATAATCTGGTCACGTTTTGTGATGAGGGCTTTGTTTCGTTGTTCACGAAAGATCCCGATACCGTTTAATCCGCCGCCGCCGCCGCAACAGTAATTATGTTCACGGTTGGGTGCCATATCAACGAAATAACCAGGCTCCACGATATAACCGATGATTTCCCGGGTGATTTCTTTAAGTCCATGATTTCGGATATAATTACATGAATCCTGAAGGGTGATGCGTTCCTTGATTCGTTTTGACGGATCAATTTTTAATTTTCCGGTTCTGAGTGCTTCGGCAGCCCATTCTACATAATGTAGCGATTCAACGGGAGGCCTGCCGTCCTTTCGACCTGCCCAGTAAGGCCCCTCAACAACGGTTGCTCGATGGGCGTGACCACATTCCGTTCCCACCATGCGTTTTGGCCTCAATCGTTCCATCGCAGCGTAAACATGTTCAACCTGCATTTTACACGCTTCCCAGTCACCGGCAAACATGGCCAAGCTGGTCTGTTCCCAACCGCTGCTGGGAATTGTCCAATTCTCACCAGCTAAGTGAAAAAGAATTGCCGCTTCCGCCAAAGCTTCCGGGTAATGTTTCACTTCGCGGGCATTTAAAGTATACATGATATCAGCCCCGACTTTATCAATCGGTATTGACAGACCTGGATAGTCTTCTTGGTATTCTTCGGCCATCCATTTAAATGTCTCGACAAAATCCTCGTCTGTGACATCCATCTGAGCATGGTAGACGCGGTGCATGCCGGCACCGATTTTCAGTTCCCAGGGGACAAATCCTTGTTGATACAACAAGCCGCGCAGATAACTAAACATGATGCCCATATCAATACCATGGGGGCAATATAGACCACATCGATTACAACAGGTACATTTTGCCCAGGCCGTTTCCATCGTCATCCACATGAATTTGTTATCGACTTTCCCTTTTCGACGGATGATTTCGCCGAGAGTTGATTGAATTTTGTAAGCTGGCACCTGTTTGGGATCTCGATTGTGTATGCGATAAAAAAAACAGCTGTCCGCGCACAAACCGCAGTGGGCACAGATCTCCAGCCAGGTACGCATACGGGAATGGAATGTTTTATTAATCGTATCCCACAAAAGGCGGCTATCAACATCTAATGATTTCATCTCTTCATAGTATTTCTTGCCGCCTATATCAGAAAGCAGTGTTTTCAACGCTTCTTCGGTTTGAATCGGATTTTTATTGCAAAGCGTTCCTTCGGGCATTTATTGATTCTCCTAAATCGGAAAATTTTATATTTAAGAGGTTACCAAGTCAGTCCTTTACCTTTCATACCGCCCCGTTTAATTCCGAAATCCATTCCCAATTGTGCGCGGGACATAAAGAACAGCAGTATATGAGACAGTTTGGTAAACGGAATGGCGATAAGCAGCATCTCACCGCTGATAATATGAGCCGGCAGCCAGAAAGAATCATTACCCAATTCATAACGGCAAATCATTCCGGTAATAAACGGCGCTAACGAAAGAAAAAGGATAAAATAATCGTATGCGGTTGTGAGAATCCGAACCTCCGGCAATGCAATGCGCCTTAACACCAGAAAAACAGTGCTGATAATCACTCCCCAGCTTAAAATATCCGCCAATTTCTGATTAAGGGTAATAAAAAAAGAAAAGCCTATTTTTTCTTGGAGAATCATATTATGTGCCTCCAGAAAAAGGGGGATGCAAATGACACCGATATGAAATGTGTAAAAGAGCAACGCCATAAACGGCTGCGCACGCCAGCTTCGGGTCCCGAAGGGGAGAAGCCAGAAGAAAATCGATCTGGCCGCGCCTTTGATCCCTGCCTTCGGGTAAGCTGTATACGCAACCCGATCAAGCTGCCAGTTCAACCCTTTGACATACATCACCCCCCGGACAAGCAGGCCGATCAGGCAAATACCGATAGACAGCCACAGTCCGGGTCCGGTCAGAAAGTTATACATTTAATCCACCTGTTAATAATTATACGAAATCATATCGATTCTGTATTGTATTCAATACTGCTCAATATGTCTGTTTCTTTTCATCCCTTCCGCTCAAAAAGCGCCAGAAAAGAGGAAGTACAACCAGAGCAGCGGCCATTAACAGGTATATAATGAACTCGGTGTGCGTTATAAATTCTTGAAGCGTGTAATAGACCGATCCCATATTTTTCTCTTTTTATTGCCGGTTAATGCTCATATTGATAACCCGGATGTTCATATAGAATCGGCATCCGGGTTGTAATAAACCGATACGCTACAATGCCAAGTGTAACGATGAAAATAGATGTCGCAATTTCCATCCAGCTTGGAAAATACCTTTGATCTGTAGGCAGTTGCCAATTAAAGGCAATCATACAGACATTAAACCTGTTTAAAATAACTCCAAGGACGGTCCACAGCGCTGTCCATCGGATAAGACGGATGCTGCGATCTCTGACGCCTATTGCATAGAAAAAAGCCGGCAGTGCAATAAAACCGATTAATTCCAAAAGATACCACAACCCCCAGCGACTGATCAGCAGTCCCCAATCATTGTCAGCGGCCAAGCCTGTCAGTTGAATCATTACATATCCGGCCATAAGAAATGATGCGGCTTTTCCAAAGCCGAAAGTCACATGAGAACTATCAGACAGATGTGTATGGTCCATTTTATGATGCAAAAACCTGTGGGCCAAGGTGCTTTCAAAAATAACCATGGACATCCCGGCAACCATACTGGAAACAAAGAAGGATCCCGGCAAATAGGTGGAATACCATAGCGGATGAAGCTTGGGTGGCACAATCAGGAAAAGGGCACCGAGGGATAGGTTATGTAATACAGAAAGTATAATACCTAAAAAGGTCAGGGCAAGCGTTAACTTCACCACCATATTACGGGCAGATCTCCATCCGAGCCATTCAAAGGCTGCCGGACTGCATTCGATCGCCAGAGCGAAAATAGAGAGAAACATACACAAGGCCAACGTAAAGAGTAAAGAGGAGGTTCCTTGTGAGAGAAATATTGTATAGGGGAGACGCCACGGTCGTCCCACATCATAACACAGAGCAAGCACTACCAGGGAGTATCCCAGAAATGTCGTTAAAATGGCAGGCCGGACCGCTGAATGATATCGTTTTAGGCCAAATATATAACAGGCGGCAGATGTCACATATCCTCCGGTGGCCAGGGCGACACCGCATAACAGGTTAAACCCGATCAGGATCCCCCAGGGGTTGTTGTCATCATGACTGGCTATAGCGCCGAGCCCTCCGGTAAACCTGAGAACTGTGAGTATCCCACCGACCAGTATAATGATCCCGGCAATCAGATTAAATGGTGAAACTACCGATCGTTGTTCCGGGTCGGCCCTGTTTTTTATTTGGTCGCTCTCTTGCGTTCCTGAACTTTCTTCCGCCTGCTTTGAAGTTATTTTTACTTCTCTTTTTACGGTGACGTGCTTGTCATTAATGGCTTTTTCCTTAAACATTTCAGCCTGGGCATCATTTGCGATACGGTTGATGGCCTTGAGTTTTTCCTCGGTTGCAATCCGGTCTTTTTGTTTTGAAATCGCATAAATCCCTGTCAGAGAAACCAACCCCATACAAACAACAATGGGAAGCATCGCCAGTATTTCGGACGTCAGCTGGGGCGCCGAAATGACCCCGAGATCTTCGCTCATCCCGATATCTGCAAATCGGACGTTTGAGATATACAACCAGCTGCAACCGCCCATTTCATGTTCCCCGTATATATGATCAATATAACGGTCCGGATGCCGTTGAATCCGCTGCCTGGCAATTTTAATCAGATCTTCACGGGTACCGAAAGTTAAGGCTTCTTTCGGGCAGATTTCAACACATCCGGGCGTCAGCCCTTTTTGAATTCTCGGCTGACAAAGATTGCATTTCATCACTTTCGGGGTGATCGGGTCATCGTACTCGTATGCAGGAATGTTGAAAGGGCAGGCGATCATACAGTAACGGCACCCGACACATAGAGACGGATCATATGTAACGACACCTGCTTCAGATTTTTTAAGTGCTTTGACAAAACATGCCGAAACACAGGCCGGTTCTAAGCAATGATTGCATTGCTTTTTCACGAAAACCGGTGATTTCATTGCCGGCGGGAAAAATTGGTTGACGACGGTATATTCTTTCGCATGGGGCCGCCGTTTGAGCTCAAGAACTTTCAGATCATCAAACGGGCGTTCCGGCGGGGGTAAGTTGTTCACTTTGTTGCAAGCATCTTCGCATTTCCGGCATCCGATACAGCGGAAAATATCATGAAGGACTCCCATACTCCCGGGATATCCGGCAAAATGTTGAGTCGTGATCGATCCTGAGTCAGAACTCAAAAGAAAATTGCTTCCGATTCCCAAGCCCATCCAAGCCAAAAAGTGTCTCCGGGTGATCCCCATAATTCTACCTCTATTTCAGAATCGATTTGTGGGTTGAATCGTTGCCGTTTTCTTTTTGTGACAAGCCGTGCAATTCGTAGCGGCCGGTTTTTTAATCCCCATCTGCTGATGACAGGTCACACACTGGTTGTGGTAAGCCCCCTTTAATCCGGGTTTTGCGTCCTGTTCGGATTTTAGTGACATGGCGTGACAGGAAGCACATTTTGGAAATGTCATGGGAGATGGGCTATGATGGTGACAACCTAAACATAATGTCGTTGTTTCCCCGTGGAAGTATTGTGCCAACATACTTTTTTGGGTGCGTTTGGCAAGGGCTTGAACGATTTGACGGTGGGGGAATAGCACACTATCATATTGATCCACCATATTATCAATGGTTACTTTTTCCGGTATTTCCTCATCTGATATCACTGGCTTGGGGGCTGAGCGCATATCTATCTCTGCTGCTGCTATTTTTACTAAATTATCCCCCTTTATGGGCAGGGGTTTAATGGATTCTTTTGCAACAGAGTGACAACTGTTGCATTTAATTTCATCAATTTGCCTTAAATTCATTTGAGCGTGACAGCCGGCGCAGTCCGGAGATTTCATTGATTTTATATGGCAGCCCACGCAACTTTTAAAAGTGTCAGATGAATGCATGGCCTGTTCAAGTATGACAAATTTACCTTTTTCAATGCCCGTTCTTGTATGACATACAAAACAAGGCTCCATGGACTCATGGTGGCAGGAACGGCAATTTTCAACCTGCTTTTCATGGGAGAGATGATCGAATGCCACCGGTTCGACAAACTGATTCGACGGCTTCCCTGATTCAAGCGTATCCTTTAACCCGGTCGACAAAAGCACAACATCCGGTTGATTCCGCTTTATTCGTGGGATTTCCTTGAGTTTCGAAATTTTTGACTGCTTTGCCAACGCATGACATGCTGCGCAGTTTGTCGGTCCGGCCTTTTTATTCTGCAGGTTGAGTTCGATATGACAGTTGAGGCAGTCTTCATGTGCAACTGTTTTAAACGATCGAACGTCCTCGGTCTTTTCCTGTTTATGGCAGTAGCGGCATGTCCCTTCCTTGCCTTTGGCATAAACGGTCTTATTGAGCACTTTATCGTATTCATGATGACATACACTGCAGTTCTCTTCTTTTTCGTCCCCCACGGAACGGATCGGGTCGGCAAGTACATGACGATAATGAAGGGATTTATCCATTCCAAAGGGTTGTGACGCGTCTATATAAGGCGGGGTTTGAGAGTGGCACCTGCGGCATTCGCCGGTAAGTGGTCCCGATTTTAATCCCTGATTTCGTCTATCCTCATGGCATCCGATACACTCATGATGATATAATTTTTTATCGTTTTTGAATCCATCATCTTTGAGCCGCTTTAATTTAAAAACAAAAATAGTTTCCTTTTTAAGATGGCACGATTCGCACGACTTGTTTTCAATCGCTTCAGTATGTCTGTCATGAGGAAAGAACACTTCGGGCATTTGATAGCCTTCCGGGGGGCTTGACAGCCTGATTCTGATGAGATCAAATCTTTCTTGATTCTGGGATGTGTTGCCATAAAGTGAGCAGAACAGGGTGATTATGAGGGAAAATAGAATTCCATCTCGGAGCCTTCGTAGAGGAACTTTCGCCAAAATGGTCACCATAAAGAAAATATCCATACATTCAACACGTTAATTCAATCCAATCCATCATACGCTCAAGGAGCTTTTTCATTATTTTTAGTTCTAACCGGGCCAAACCCAACCGAGAGAGGCAACTCGGGAATACCGCCGGAAACGGCCTTTTTGGACATCGGTCGCAAAATAAACCTTCCCCCTCTTGTTTTTATCAGGCTGTCTAAAGGCTTATGTCAGGCTTTCCATCAACATCCTGTGGTCATATCCCCAAGGCTCGATCAACGATCCTGTATTGACCCGGGTTCTGAACATGTTTATTCTTAGGGCCGTGGAAAAAATAAATCCCCCATCTTGCTTGTCTTTTGGCCCGATTTCTGCGTTGCACAAGCAGTTGAATACATAAAGTATGCACCTGCTCATGCGCCTTGAACTCGAACCAAAATCCGGCGCAATCTTTGGGTATTTATTATTTTCCATGACCCCTATCTTAGACGCAATCCGGCGATCTTAACGGCACCCCGGTGGTATCCGTCAGGGAATAACTGCTCAAGATCTTCTAATTCCATCTGATTCCCTTCACAGGTTTCATAAACGGTGGGGATTTCTTTGTTCTTTTTATAATTTTCCCGAAGAAACCCAATGATTTGCCAGTGTTTTTCGGTCAGCTTCCCACCCGGTATTTTCATTTCATACGCTCTATGGATTGCATAATGCTCATCCCATTCATCAGGATCAATTAAAAATCCCCGCACATCCACGGTATAAGATTTATTACTGGCAACTGCATGAAGGCCTTCGGCAGTATAGAGCACTTGTTGTTGTTTATGACTATCGCTGAAGGAAATACCTGCCAGCTTACAGGCACCTCTCTGATATCCTGTAGGGAAAAGTTTCTTTAATTGTTTTCGTCGCAGATTATTCTCTCTACAGGTTTCATAGATGGTAGGACATATGCCCGTTTCATCAAATCTTTTCCGGATAGAATAAATTACATCCCAGTGCTCTCTGGTGAGTCCCTTTTCGATCCGGAGTTGCGGCGCCATCCCTTCCGCAAAATTTTCATCCCATTGTTCAGGATCTGCCAAGAACCCGATGGAATCTAATGAATAACTTTTTCCTTTGTGTGTCAAAATGTTCATGTTAACTTCTCCTTTCGAATTTTTCCGCTCCCGAAATTTTCCTTGTCGGGATTGTTGAGCAGTCCGAGTTTAGAAATACATTAAAACATAGTCATGAATTTAATGTATTAAGATGTATTAATTGGAAGAGCAATTAATATGCCAATCCGAGGAGCAGGAACTTGATCAGATAATCATCTGATATTATTTATTAAATTTTATGGTGCAATAGGAAAGAAGTACTTGTCTTAAGAAGAATTGATCGTCAGATATTTTTACAGACTGTAAAAAAAGTAAAAATTCGATGTGAATATTCTTAAGAAAAGCCCAATACTGCCAGAGGAATTTATCCGTTTTAAGCTGTTGGTTTTCTTCTGAGATTAATAAAATACCCGTGGTGAACCCTTTCCATGAGGGGGAAAAGGTCGGCTCAACCACGGGGTTTTCTTGGATTAGCGTGCAACTCGTTCCCTAAATTGTGACGATCGCAGGGTTCATCATTGTCGCTTTTTCCTTTATGGATGCGGAGAGTACGTCAATTCCTTGGGATATTTACCTTTCATAAAATAAGGATCGGGTTTTTGAAAG